>JAZUJV010000258.1:0-2999 GCA_045642945.1 Eubacteriales bacterium
TCTTATACTTCACGCCGAGCACGGCGGCGGTAACAACAGTACCTTCGCATGCCGCGCGCTCTCGTCTTCGGGCACTGATACCTTCTCGGCAATCGCCGCGGGTATCGGCGCGTTAAAGGGTCCACGCCACGGCGGCGCCAACATAAAGGCGATGAAGATGCTCGACGATATCAAAGCCCACGTTTCCGATACGAAGGACGACGACGAGATAAAAGCTTATCTTAAAAAGATACTTAATAAAGAAGCGGGCGACGGCTCGGGTCTTATCTACGGCGTAGGTCACGCGGTATATACTTTAAGCGACCCGCGTGCCGTTATACTTAAAAAAGCGGTCGACGAGCATTGCGATAATTTCGGTATGCGCGACGATTTCGAAGTACTCCACGCCGTCGAGCGTCTCGCTCCCGCGCTGCTTGATGACAAAATGGAAGGCGGAAACGCCATCTGCGCCAACGTTGACCTTTATTCCGGTCTCGTTTACCGTATGCTCGGATTCCCGACGGAGCTCTTCACTCCGCTCTTCGCGATAGCGAGAATGTCCGGCTGGTGCGCCCACAGGCTTGAAGAGATAATAACCTGCCGCCGCATTATGCGTCCCGCATACAGACCTATCAACGGCAAGCATAAATACGTAGACCTTGACGAAAGAGGAGAATAACGGATGTCCGGATTAACAGTCGCCGAAAAAATAATAAAAGCTCACCTCGTCGAAGGCGAGATGAAAAAGGGTGCGCGCATAGGACTTAAAATAGACCAGACGCTCACACAGGATGCCACCGGCACCATGGCTTATCTCGAATTCGAGGCTATGGGGATACCGCGTGTCAAAACCGAACTTTCCGTCGCGTATATCGACCATAACACTCTTCAGAATGGCTTTATGAACGCCGACGACCACCAGTATATCCGTACCTGTGCGAAAAAATACGGTTTGTATTTCTCGCGTCCCGGTAACGGAATATGCCATCAGGTACATCTCGAACGCTTCGGCAAACCCGGAAAAACGCTTATAGGCTCCGACAGCCATACGCCTACCGGAGGCGGACTCGGTATGCTCGCATTCGGCGCGGGCGGACTTGACGTCGCCGTCGCTATGGGCGGAGGAACTTACTATATTACTATGCCCGAAATCGTCGCCGTCGAGCTTAAAGGCAAGCTTAACGACTGGGTATCCGCGAAAGACGTTATTCTCGAAGTATTGAAACGTCTTTCCGTAAAAGGCGGAGTAGGGAAGATTATCGAATATCGCGGCGAGGGCGTAAAGACCCTTTCCGTTCCCGAACGCGGCACCATAACCAATATGGGCGCCGAGCTCGGAGCTTCCACTTCGGTTTTCCCGTCCGACGAAAACACTCACGCTTTCCTTGCCGCGCAGGGAAGAGCGGAAGATTATACCGAACTTAAAGCCGATCCCGATGCGGTTTACGATTCCGTCGTGGAAATCGATCTTTCGAAGTTGGAACCTGCCGCCGCATGCCCTCACAGCCCCGATAACGTCAAAAGCGTTTCCGAACTTGAAGGCATGGAGATAGACCAGGTATGTATCGGCTCCTGCACCAACTCTTCGTTTGCCGACCTTATGAAGGCGGCGTATATTCTTAAAGGCAAGACGGTAGCCGACAACGTATCTTTGGCGATTGCTCCGGGAAGCAAGCAGGTTTATAATATGCTCGCGTCCAACGGCGCGCTTTCGTGGATGATAGACGCCGGCGCGAGAATACTCGAATGTGCATGCGGTCCCTGTATAGGCATGGGACAGTCCCCGAAATCCGCGGGCGTAAGCTTGCGTACCTTTAACCGCAACTTCTTGGGAAGAAGCGGTACCAAAGATGGTATGATATATCTCGTAAGCCCTGAAACCGCGGCGGCCTCCGCGATAGCGGGAAAACTCGTCGACCCGAGAAAACTCGGCGAAATGCCCGAGTTCGTTATGCCGAAACAGTTTACCGTCAACGATAATATGATAATTGCTCCCGCTTCCGAGGAAGACGCGAAGAATATCGAGGTGCTTCGCGGACCGAACATAAAGCCGTTCCCCGAAAGCAGACCGCTTCCCGAAAATATTGAATGCGAATGTATTCTTAAAGTCGGCGATAATATCACCACCGACCATATAATGCCCGCCGGAGCGAAGATACTTCCTTACCGTTCCAATATTCCTTACCTTTCCGATTTCTGCTTCGCGGTATGCGATGAGGATTTCCCGAAACGCGCAAGGGAAAAGAACGGCGGTATAGTTATCGGTGGCGATAACTACGGTCAGGGCAGTTCTCGTGAGCACGCGGCGCTCGTTCCGTTATATCTCGGCGTAAAAGCCGTCGTCGCCAAGAGCTTCGCGCGTATCCACGCAGCCAATCTTATAAACGCGGGAATACTTCCGCTGACCTTTGAAAATGCCGACGATTACGATAAAGTCGCTCTCGGCGATAAGCTTTCGATCAAAGGAATACGCGACGCGGTTTCCAGAAATAAGGCTATCGTTCTCGATACCGAAAACGGAAGCTTTAAGCTTCGCGCCGACCTTTCGGAAAGAGACCGCGACATTATTCTTGCGGGCGGCTTGCTCGAGTTCACGAAAGGAGCAAGATAATGGCAAAGATACAGATGAAAACGCCGCTTGTTGAGATGGACGGCGACGAAATGACGAGAGTTATATGGCAGGGAATAAAGGATATACTTCTCCTTCCGTATATAGATTTGAAAACCGAGTATTACGATCTTGGGCTTAAAAACCGTGATGCGACAGACGATCAGGTTACCATAGACAGCGCCGAAGCAACCAAAAAATACGGCGTTGCCGTAAAATGTGCTACTATTACTCCCAATGCCGCGAGAATGACCGAGTACAATCTTAAAAAGATGTGGAAAAGCCCCAACGCGACGATAAGAGCGATACTCGACGGTACTGTATTCCGCGCCCCGATAATCGTAAAAGGTGTCGAGCCTTACGTTAAGAACTGGCATAAGCCGATAGTTATCGCGCGTCACGCTTACGGCGA
>JAZUJV010000259.1:0-2244 GCA_045642945.1 Eubacteriales bacterium
GCGCTTTGCTTTTATATCGGTAAAAAAAGAAGAGAAAAGAAAAAATAACGGTACGAAAGTGCCGTTTTTTATCATATTTCGGAGAAAATATGGCGAAATACGTTGTTGACGACGAAAATTTAATAAAAGAATGGTGCTATGAGGAGAACGAAAAGCTCGGATATTTTCCGGATAAGCTGGCGGTTAGTTCTACAGCACGCGTTTTTTGGAAATGTCAGAAATGCGGCGACGTATGGCAGGCGAGGATTTGCAACCGCAACGCAGGGCACGGATGTCGCGTTTGCGCGGGGCAAAAAGTAAAAGCGGGATATAACGACCTCGCGACGACACATCCCGAAGTAGCAAAGGAATGGCATCCGACGGCAAACGGCGATTTGAAACCCGAAAACGTTATGCACGGCTCTACAAAAAAAGCTTATTGGCTTTGTAAAAACGGGCATACGTATTATACAAGAATAGACCATAGATGCTGTATGAAATCGGAATGTCCTTATTGCAGCGGAAGTAAACCCATCGAAAACGAAAACGATTTGGCAACAGTATATCCCGAATTGGCAAAAGAGTGGGACTACGAAAGGAACGAGAAAAAGCCGAGCGAGTATCTCCCCTACTCCAATAAAGAGGTTTATTGGATATGCCCGATTTGTAAAAACAGCTATTTAAAAGGAATCAGCAAGCGCACAATAGAACATACGGGATGTACTATATGCCCGAAAGAAAAAGGGACTTCGTTTCCCGAGCAGGCGATTTGCTATTATTTAAGCGAGGTTTTCGAGGTAAGAAACAGAGCGAGAGGCGGAAAAAGAGAAATCGACATATTTTTGCCTAACGAGAATTTTAGCTTTGAATATAACGGCGGGTATTATCACAGAAACAGAAAAGAAAAAGACGAAGCAAAAAAACAGTTTTTTGCAAATGATAATATACATATCGTTTCCATTGAAGAGGGCGAAGAAAACAGTTGCGACGTAGAAGGCATACAATACCTTCAAACCGACGTTATCACGGTAAAAACGAAAGATTATCGCGTCAGCGACAGCGACCTCGAATGGCTGATATATAAGATTTTCCGCGTACTCGGCATGTATTATGGTGATATTGATATAAAACGCGACAGAGGTCAGATATACGAAAGATATATAACCGAGCGGAAAGAGAACAATTTTAAAACAAAATTCCCCGAAAAAGCGGAGGAATGGGATTACGAAAAAAACGGAAAACTAAAACCCGAGTGTTTTTCTCCGCTCAGTAACAAGACTGTATTTTGGAAATGCAAAAAATGCGGACATAGTTTCCCCGCCCCAATAAACCGTCGGGCAATCAGCAAAAGTTGCCCCGTATGCTCTGGTCATGTTGCGCTCAAAGGGCTAAACGATTTCGGCACTAAATATCCCGAAATCGCGAAAGAATGGCTGAAAGAGAAAAACGGAGAAATCACGCCTTACGACGTAACGCCGGGGTCGAGCAGCAGTAAATTCTGGTGGAAATGCTCGGTCTGCGGGCACGAATGGGAAGCCGCCGTCAGTACGCGCGTAAGACACGGATGCCCCGCTTGCGCGGGACAAACCGTTATTAAAGGCAAAAACGATCTTGCGACGCTGTTTCCGAACGTCGCGAAAGAATGGTTGCAAGAAAAGAACGGAGACGTTACGCCGCAAGACGTTACGGCTGGCTCTAACAAAAAATTTTGGTGGAAATGTTCGGCATGCGGGCACGAATGGGCGACGACTGTTGCTTCGCGAACTTCAGGTTGCGGCTGTAAAATGTGTGCAGGCAAAAAACGCTGGGAAACTCGGCGGAAAAACGGAAAAACAAAGAAACAGACGGTCTGACTGTCTGCTATATAATAATATAAAGAAGGCGAAAATTTTGAAATTACACGACATACACGTACACACGCACCTTTCGGACTGCGCGCGCAGGGACGCGTTTATGAAGGATTATTTGGACGCGGCGGCGAAAATAGGTTTAGAGGTCGTCGGGTTTGCGGACCACGCCTGGGACGAGAAGGTCGAGGGCGTTTCGGAATGGTATCGGCCGCAGACGTACAGTCGGCTTGAACAGCGGAGAGAAGAGATCAAGACGCTCGACTGCCACGGCGTAAAGGTTTTGCTCGGCGCGGAGGGCGAATACGGGAATTTCCTGCTCGGGCTGGGCGAGGACGCGATGCAATACGTCGATTACGTTATCGTGCCGCATTCGCATACGCACATGAAGGAGCTGGTTTTGCCGCCGGATTGCGTG
>JAZUJV010000260.1:0-6181 GCA_045642945.1 Eubacteriales bacterium
GTATCGTGTTTTTCATCTGTTAAAATCTTTCTATGTCTACGTTTTCACATTCTCCGCTGAAGCCGAAGAATTTTGCGGCGTTTTCGCTGAACAATGTCGTTGTCGCTCGTGTAATATTCGGCTTTGCCGACACCGTCCGAGGCGAGCCCGCGGGAGATAATTTCTTCCGAAAGCTTGATAGCCGCCTCTTTCCCCGCGCTGACGAGCTCGGCTTTGCCGACGTATTTTTTTATTGCCTCGGCAAGAAGCGGATAGTGGGTACAGCCGAGTATCACGGCGGCGGGGTTTTCCTCTTCGATGCCGCAAAGATATTCTTTCGTTATCGCGTTCACGGCGATATCGTCCTTATCCGTCTTTCCGTTTTCGACGAGCGGGACGAAAAGCGGGCAGGCGCGCGCGATGATCTTATAGTCGCCGTATTTTTTTATGGCTTTTTCATAAGCGCCGCTTTTAACAGTCGCATTCGTGCCGAGAACGACTATCGGCCCGCCGTTTTTTTCGGCGAAGGAGACCGCTTTTTCGGCGGCGGCTTCGACCACGCCGACGACGGGAACGCCCGACGCGTTTTTAACGTCGGCAAGACAGGTACTGCTCACCGTTCCGCAGGCGATAAGAATGGCTTTAACGTTCTTCGAGAGCAGAAAGCGCGTATCCTGCAGCGCGAATTTTTTAATGACGCTTTCGGATTTCGTTCCGTAGGGGACGCGGGCGTTATCGCCGAAATAGATAAGATTTTCTTTCGGCATAAGCTTTTTTAATTCCTCGAAAGCCGTCAGCCCGCCCAAGCCCGAATCGAAAACGCCTATCGGCAGCTTGCTCATATTCTTCCGCCTTTCGCGCTTCTTTCGAAGGCAAGGTCAATAAGCTTCGTGATAAGCTCGCTGTAGCTTACGCCGACGGCGCCCATAAGCGTCGGGTACATGCTTATCGGCGTAAAGCCGGGGATCGTGTTTATCTCGTTAAGATAATGGCCGTTTTCGGTCAGGAAGAAGTCCACGCGGGAAAGCCCCGAGCAGCCAAGCGCTCTGTAAACGTCGACGGCGCTTCTTCTTATCGCGTCCGAGGTCTTTTCATCCATCTCGGCGGGGCATTTCGCCTCCGAGCGGTCGTTTATATATTTCGTTTCGTAATCGTAAAAATCGCTGTTCGGGATAATTTCGCCGCAAACCGACGCGAAGGGATAATCGTTGCCGCAGACGGCGACCTCTATTTCTCTTCCCGTTACAGACGGCTCGACGAGAAGCTTTTTATCGTTTTCGAAAGCGAGCGCTATCGCTTTTTTGAACTCATCGCGGCTTCTCACCTTCGATATCCCGACGGAAGAGCCCGCGTTGGCGGGTTTTACGAACATCGGATAACCGAAATCGGCTTCGCATTTTTCGATAAGCGCCTCGGTGTCCTCGGTCTCGTATGCCGAGATGAACGGCACGACGGGAATGTTCTTCGACGCGCAGACTGTTTTCGTCGCGGCTTTATCCATCGCTATCGCGGAAGCGCAGGTATCGCATCCGACGAACGGGATGCCCGAAAGCGCCAGAAGCCCCTGCATCGTTCCGTCCTCGCCGTTTTTGCCGTGGAGCACGGGGAAAATTACGTCGAGCTTCAAAATATCGTAGGTTTTCGTCTCTTTATTCAAAACGAGAAGCCCGTGGTGCGCCTTGCAGGGCGAAAGCACGGCGGGAAAGAGGTTTTCTTTTTCATTTTGCCAGACGTGGTTTCTCATACTGTCGGTGCTTCCGCGATAAAGCCACCATTTCCCGTCCTTCGTGATTCCGACGAGAACGACGTCGTATTTCTCTTTATCGACGTTTTCGGCAACGTTCGCCGCCGAAACGCAGCTTACCTCGTATTCGGAGCTTTCGCCTCCGAAGAGGATACCAAGCGTTTGTTTCATAAGTAAAAACTCACTTTCTACGCGAATATGGCGTTAAACGCCGTCCACATAAGCGGGACGGTCAATATACATAATATGTTCGTCGCGAGCACTACGCTCGAAGCCGTGGCGGAATCGCCGTTTTTTATCTCCGAAAGCCCCTGTATCATCGAAGCGGCGGGGCAGGACGAAAGTATCAGCGCCGCGGCGCGTACTTCGAAGCTTACAGACGGGAAAAGCGCGAAAAGCGCCGTTACTATCGCGGGGAACACCAGAAGCTTCGACACCGCCGCGAAAAGCACGGGAAGATTCCCGAAAATAAGGCGAAATTTCGTCAGCGCGAGCCGCATTCCGAGCACGGTCATACATAAGACCGTCGACATTTTTCCTACCGTGCCGATATAATCCATAAGGATCTCGGGAAGCTTTATGCCCGAGCCGAAGATGATAAGTCCTATCCCGGTCGCGATCATCGCGGGATTGACGAAAATCTGTTTCGGGCGGATATATTTTCTGTCGCCCGTCATCAAAAGTAACCCGAGCGTCCACGCGAGAATGTTCATCGAGCAGGAAAACGTCGCCGAGAATATCACGACGCGGGGATATTCGGGCAGCAGCTTTTCGAGAAGCGGGATGCCGAGAAAGCCCACGTTCCCGCAAGCCCCCGCGACGGCGCATACTCTGTATGCCGCCTCGCGCATTTTCGGCTTGAAGACAAGGCAGAAGACGAGCATCACGATAATCTCGCCCGCAAGCGTCAAAAGGAAGAATATCCCTATCTCTTTAAACGTCTCGGCGCTTCGCTCTACCGACGCGAAGGAGTTTATCGCGAGGCAGGGCTGACAGACGTAAAGTAAAAATTTCGAAAAATATTTTATCGCGTCCTCGCCGAGCATCTTCGTTTTCACAAGGATAAACCCGGGGACGCCGTAGGCGATCATAACGAGGACTTTTAAAGCGGTTATGCCGAAAATCATTTCTGTTTGCGCTCGACTATCTTGTCGATGATTCCGTATTCGAGAGCGTCCTCGGCGTACATCCAGTTATCCCTTTCGGTGTCCTTCGTAACCTCTTCGAAAGGTCTGCCGACGTTTTCGGCAAGTATCTTGTTAAGCCTTTCTTTGGTCCTTTTCGTGAAATTCGTCGCGATAAGCATATCCGACGCCTGACCGCCTATCGTGCCGATGACCTGATGGATCATTATCTCGGCGTTTTCAAGCGCGAAGCGTTTGCCCTTCGTGCCTGCGGCGAGCAGAAACGCGCCCATCGAGCAGGCGGAGCCGACGCAAACCGTCGATACGTCGCATTTAAGGCTCTTTATCGTGTCGTAGATCGCGAATCCCGCCGAAACCGAGCCGCCGGGAGAATTTATATAGATCGTGATATCCTTGTCGGGGTCCTGCGCTTCGAGAAAGAGAAGCTGCGCGACGACGCTGCAGGCGAGGTCGTCGTCTATCTGGTTAAAGAGAAGTATTATTCTGTCTTTTAAAAGGCGGGAAAAAAGGTCGTAGCCGTTCTGTCTTCCGCCTTCGGTCTCAAAAAAAGTGGGGTTCGCTATCATTTTTCTGCCTCCGGATATTTATTCAGTATATTTTAACACATATATATTAGTATTTCAATAGGAATTTAAAGGGCTTTATGCGCGTTTTCGGCGCAAAAAAGCGAAAGACGGGTTTGACATAAGGCGAATCAGGATATATAATACTCGCGGGAGGCGATAAAAATGCCTTATTTACTTTCGCCCGCGGGCAGTATGGAGTCGCTTAAAGCGGCGATAAACGCGGGAGCAGACGAAATTTATCTCGGCGGAAGCCTTTTCAACGCGAGAATGAACGCGCGCAATTTCGACGAAAATTCGCTTATCGAGGCGAAGAAGAGATGCGAAGCCGCCAACGTAAAATTACATATCACTTTAAACACGCTCATATACGACAAAGAGCTCGCCAAGGCGCTCGAATACGTTTCGTTTCTCGAAAACAAGGTCCGCCCCGACGCGCTTATCGTTCAGGACGTCGGGATAATCAAAAAAATACGCGAAAATTTCCCGTCGATGCCGCTCCACGCGAGCACTCAGCTTCGCATACATTCCCACCTCGACGCGAAGTATCTAAAAGACCTCGGGTTCACCCGCGCCGTGCTCGCCCGCGAGCTTCCGAAGGAGGATATCGCGCTTTTCGCTAAAACGGGCTTGGAGACCGAGATTTTCGTTCACGGCGCGCTTTGCGTTTCGGAAAGCGGCGGCTGTCTTATGAGCTCGGTGATCGGCGGCAGAAGCGGCAACCGCGGCGAATGCGCCCAGCCCTGCCGCTTGGGCTGCAAAGGCATAAACAAATACCCGCTTTCGCTTAAAGATTCCTGCCTCGCGAAGCACCTTACCGAGATAGACGGAATGGGCGTTACGTCCTTAAAGATGGAGGGCAGGATGAAAAGCCCCGAATACGTCGGCGCGGTAACCGCGATATACCGAAAGATACTCGACGAGAAGCGCGACGCGACGGAAGCCGAGATAAAAACGCTCGAAAGCGTCTTTTCGCGTTCGGGCTTTACCGACGGCTATTTCGTCGGCAAAATTAACCCGTCGATGTTCGGAATAAGGCGCGAAGAGGACAAGGAAAGCACCGAAAAGCTTTATTTTATCCCGCCGAAAGCCGAAAAGCGCGTATATCACGCCAATCCCGAGGTCAGAAAAGAGACGGTTTTCACGCCCGTTACGGAAAAAATCCTTTCCCCCGCGAAGCAAAAAGGGCTCGTCTTCCGCTTCGAGGGCAAAGCGCCCTGTAAAAGCCTTCTCGAAAAGCTTTATCCCCTCGCGGCGCGCATAGATATCCCGCTTCGTTTCTGCGGTAAAGACTATTTAAAGCCCTTCTCGGACAAAATCGCGCTCGTCATGCCGCGGAATATTTTTTCAAGCGAGCTTGACGACACGAAAAAGCAGATAGAAAACGCGAAAAAACTCGGTATTTCCCATGCCGTCGTCTCGGCTTTATACCAAGCGGAGCTTTGCAAGGATTTTTACATCCACGGCGACTACGCTTTAAACGTTTTCAACTCCGAAAGCGAAAAATTCTTCGAAAACTACGGGTTTTCTTCCATAATGCTTTCACCCGAAAGCGACGGGAAATTCGTCCGCCAAAGCGCGTGTGCGCTCGAATATATCGGCTACGGCAGAACGCCGCTTATGCACACCCGCACCTGCATAATCAAAAACGCCGAGGGCTGCAAGAACAAAGAGCTTTGCTTCGGCACTCTCGTCGACCGCACCGGCGCGCGTTTCCCGATCATCAGCGGCGTAGACCACCGCAACACCATTTATAATTCTTTGCCCAGATTCGCGCTCGATAAACGCAAAGAATACAAAAAATGCGGCGTCGGGCTCATTACCCTCCTCTTTACCGACGAATCCGATGCCCGGATCGAAAAAATCGTCTCCCTCGCCCTCTCCGACGCCAAACCGGATTTTGAGTATACGAGGAAGTAAACTGAATTTGAGAGATAAACGCCTTCGGCGCGACATCAAAAGAGATAAACGCCTTCGGCACGATATCAAAAGAGATAAACGCCTTCGGCGTGATATGAGAGATAATTGACGCTCCGCGTCAAGAGATAAGTCCGGCTTCGCCGAACGTTAAGGAATAAATTTTTGTCGTATATCTTCCTTTTTGAAAAAAAGGAAGCGACCTACTTTTTTCGTGAAAAAAGTAGGCAAAAAAGCTTTTAAAGAGCGAAAGTAAACTTTCGCGGGGAATATACAATAAAAAATCATTTGCGGAAGCAAATGTACCTTAACTTGCAAATTGTATTTCAATTTGCAACTATCTCGTTTGCGAAGCAAACTTATCTCTCATATCATTTGCCGCAGGCAAATTTATCTCTTTTAATTCCATTCGCGAAGCAAACTTATCTCTCATATCATTTGCCGAAGGCAAATTTATCTCTTACGAAAAAGAGAGATAAACGCCTTCGGCGCGTTATAAGAGATAATGACGCTTCGCGTCAAGAGATAAGACTGCTTCGCTGCCGCTTAGGAATAATTTATAATTGTATTCCTTCCTTTTTGTAAAAAGGTAGCGAAAAACTTTTAAAGCTATATAATAAAAAATCATTTGCGGAAGGAAATGTACCTTAACTTGCAAATTGTATTTCAATTTGCAATTATCTCGCTCGGCGAAGCCGAGTTTATCTCTCATATCACGCCGAAGGCGTTTATCTCTTATAAAAATTCATTTGCGTCAGCAAATGTACCTTAACTTGCAAATTGTATTTCAATTTGCAATTATCTCGTTTGCGAAGCAAACTTATCTCTCATAT
>JAZUJV010000261.1:0-4126 GCA_045642945.1 Eubacteriales bacterium
TATACCGTCTTCAGAGCCTATAACACCATCGAGGTCGTCTACCTCTCCTATCCTATCTCATGGGCGCTCACAGGGCTCGTCCACTTTATCTGTACTATGGCGACCCGCCGTAAACTCGCCCGCCAATACCCCGAAGCCGCGGCTGCCGAATAACAACGAAAAATGCCGGAAAGGTCAAGCCCTTTCCGGCTGTTTTTTAATATTCCTTGATCGTGTCCGCTATCTTTTTTCTTTTCGCGTACGCTTTGGCGTATAAAAACATACAAATCCCGGCCGCGATATCGAACGCAATCAAACAATGCAAAACTTTCACGGGATAATACAGCGCGGTCTTCGACGCCGACATCGCTTTAAAAAATAATCGTAACCCGAAATTCGCCGCAAACGTTCCGAAAAATTATTCGCCGATACCCTGTATAAAACTTTCCGTCAGATGCTCTTTATGACCTTGTCCGCGACGTCGAAGCATATCTCCGAAACGCGCCCGAGCTCTTTAAGAAATTCCTTGTCGCCGCCGAGCAAGCTGTCGGATATCGCCTTTATAAGAAGGCAGGGGATTTTGTTCTTCGCGCAGGTGATGACGATGCCCGCCGATTCCATCTCGCAAATATCCGCCCCGAATTCCTTGTTCAAAGCGCTCTTCGCCTCGGGCGAAGCCACGAATTTGTCCGCCGACGCGCAAACGACCTTTTTAAGCTCCGGCGCGATCTCCGTCGCCTTGTTCAAAAGCTCTTTGTCCGTCTCGAAGAATACCGAGTTATTGTCAGGATACTGCCCCTTCGGTATCCCGAGCCAGTCCCTCGCGTCGAAATCGTAGTGAACGACCTTCTCGACAACGCAAAGCTCCGTCGTCGTCATATCCGCCGTCAAAGCGCCGACAACTCCGAAGTTGATGATTTTTTCAACGCCGTAAAGGCTTATAAGTATCTGTGTGCCCGCCGCCGCGTTTATCTCGCCCGCGCCGGAATGAATCACGAAAAGCTCGTAATCCTCGGTCTCGTAAGTGAGTATCTCGCACCCCGCGACAACGTCCTTCTTCTTCGGCTCGCCGTATTTTTTAAGAACCGAGTCGATTTCGATTGCGACCACAACGCCGATTTTCTTTTTCATAATTTACCTCTTTATTCTAAAAATTCTTTTATGTCTTTAATAACTTCTTCTCTCGAAGCGTCGTTTAATATTTCGTGCCTGTAACCTTCGTAAAGCTTCATTTTCACGTTTGCGCCCGCGCTTTTAAGCCCATCATAAACCTTTTTAACTCCCTTCGAATGTTCTCCGACAGGGTCCTCGCTTCCCGAAACGAGTAATATTTCGACGTCCTTCGGGAAACCCTGATACCAGCTTTTCGCGTTCGATTTTTTGTTTAAGCTTATAAGGTCGTGCAAAGCCGAAAGCGTAAACCTAAAAGTGCAGTATTCGTCTTTTTTATAAGCGTCCCTTACACTCTTATCCTTCGTAAGCCAGCTTTTGTCGTCGTTTTCGTCCTCAAAGCCCTTGTTATAAGCCCCGAAAGCCATATTCTCGACGAGATCCGAATAACTCTTTTCGCCCTTGAAAAGTCTTAATATGTCTATAACGGCTAATCCCGCGCCCGCGGCGGGATTCGGCCCGCCCGTTCCCATAACTATAAGCTTCTCGGGCTTGATATATTCCTTCGCCGCGAGCCGAACGATAAACGACCCCATGCTGTGCCCGAAAAGATAATAGGGAAGTGCTCCGTATTCTTTTTTGACTGCTTCCGCGAAAACGCTTACGTCCTTCGCCAAAAGCTCGTCTCCGCCCTTGTGCGCGATAAAGCCGAAGCTTTTGTCTTCTTTCGCCGTTTCTCCGTGCCCGAGGTGGTCGTACCCGAAAACGATATACCCGTCTTCCGCCATCCCGCGCATGAATTTTTCATATCTCCCGATATGCTCGGTCATTCCGTGCACGACGTGAAGATATCCTTTTTTCTCTCCTTCGGGAAAATAAATTTTCCCGATAAGCTCGTGCTTTCCGTCGGACGATAAAACCTTTTTCGTGATAATATCCATATTCTCCTCCTAAAAGCTCCTGCTTGCATTTACCGCTTTTTTCCAACCCGAGATCAATTTGTTTCTCGTCTTGTCGCTCATCTCGGGTTTATACGTTTTTCCACTGCTTACGAGCGTTTTTATCTCGTCTCTGTCCTTATAAAATCCGACAGCCAGCCCCGCCAAAAACGCCGCGCCCAATGCCGTCGATTCCGATGCCTTCGCGCGTAAAACTTCAATGTCCGAAACGTCCGCCTGGAACTGCATCAACAGCTCGTTCGCCGTCGCGCCGCCGTCGACCTTCAATTCTTTCATCTTATATCCTACGTCGGCTTCCATCGCTTTTATAAGGTCGTCCGTCTGATATGCGATAGCTTCGAGCGCCGCCCTTATAATGTGGTTTTTGTTCGCGCCTCTCGTCAGTCCGAAAATCGCTCCGCGCACGTCCATATCCCAATAAGGCGCGCCGAGCCCCGCGAAAGCGGGAACGATATAGACCCCGCCGTTGTCCTCGACCTTCGATGCGAAATATTCGCTCTCCGGCGCCGTGTCTATAAGCTTCATCTCGTCGCGGAGCCATTGAATGACCGCCCCGCCGACGAAAACGCTGCCTTCGAGCACGTATTCGCTTTTTTCTCCCTTTAAAGTCGCGCCGAGCGTCGTTATAAGACCGTTTTTACTCTCCGCTCTTTCGTGCCCCACGTTCGCAAGTAAAAAGCATCCCGTCCCGTAGGTATTCTTCACGCTGCCTTTTTCAAAGCACCCCTGCCCGAAAAGCGACGCCTGCTGGTCTCCCGCGATGCCGCAGATCGGGATTTTCACTCCGTCATATTCGGCGTATCCGTAAATCTCGCTGCTGCTCTTTACCTCGGGCAGCATACTCTTCGGTATCCCGAGAACACTTAAAAGCTTGTCGTCCCAACAACCGCCTTTTATATCGAAAATCATCGTGCGCGAAGCGTTCGTCATGTCGGTAACGTGCGTCTTTCCGCCCGTCAGCTTCCAGACTATCCAAGTGTCTATCGTTCCGAAAAGCAATTCGCCCTTTTCGGCTTTCTCCCTCGCGCCTTTCACGTTGTCAAGTATCCATTTTATCTTCGTGCCCGAAAAATAAGCGTCGATTTTTAATCCCGTGGTCTTCGCGATATATTCCGAATACCCGTCCTTTTTAAGCTTTTCGCAAATCTCCGCCGTCCTTCTGCATTGCCATACGATAGCGTTGTATATCGGCTTTCCCGTGTTTTTGTCCCATACCACCGTCGTTTCTCTCTGGTTGGTAATGCCGATGCCCGCTATCTCTTCGGGCTTTATCCCGCTTTTTTCGATGCTTTCTCTCATCGAAGCGTAAAGCTTGTGGAAAATCTCCTCGGGGTCGTGCTCGACCCAGCCGGCGCTTGGATAAATCTGCGTGAACTCGTGCTGCGCCACCGAGATATTTTTACCGCTTTTATCAAAAATTATCGCGCGTGCGCTCGTCGTGCCTTCGTCAAGCGCAAGAATATATTTTCCCATATTTTTTCCTCCGCTTTTTTCTTATATTACCATATATATATTCGATTTTCAACAATTTTTCTCTTGAAAAAAGCGCCTTGCGGTGATAATATAAATACAATTGTAATCTTTTTCATTCGGAGCGTAAAATGGCACCCGAAATAAAAACGGTAAAAATAAATAACAAAGAGACCGATTATTTTTCCTTCGGGGAAGGGAAAACTCCTTTTTTAATGCTCCCCGGTGTCTCGGTCATCCCCGTTACCTCCTCCGCCTCCGCGATAGAAGCGGCGTATTCTTCTTTCAAAAAAGACTTCACCGTCTACGTTTTCGATAGGATAAAAACCATCGAAAAGGGCTATACGGTCAAAGAGATGACGGATGACCTCGCCGACGTTCTGTATGTACTCGGTATCGAAAACGCCTGTATCTTCGGCGCTTCCCAAGGCGGTATGATGGGCTTTCAGCTTGCCATAGATTATCCCCATCTCGTCAAAAAACTCGCCGCCTGCTCCGCCGTTTCGCGTCTCGACAAACGCACGGAAAAGCTTTTTAAATTATGGTGTAATATAGCCGAAAGCGGCGATAACGTCGCTTTGAACGACGCGTTTTTCAAAAAAGTCTAT
>JAZUJV010000262.1:0-3611 GCA_045642945.1 Eubacteriales bacterium
GGAGGCGGCGGCAGCGGTATCACGAAGCATTGGTACTCCGACGACGATTATTACGCCTGCTTCGGCGTCGGCGGCGCCGGAAGAGGCGGAAATGGTTACGTCCCGGGCAGCGACGGCAAATCTCATGACGTATCAAACACCGAGGGATATATGCCGGGCTCCGGCGGAAACGGCGGAAGCATCGGTTACGATGGTACGGAGCAAAACCCTAACGTGATTTATTCGGTTCCGTACCCGGAAGTATATAACCTATACGTGTATGACGGAACACAATGCTCCGGCGTTAGAAGTGATTACGCCGATCGTTATGTTCTTTCCGGAAGTTTGAAAGCAACTAATGCAGGAACTTATACTGTAATTGCTACTCTTGCGGACGGTTTTTGCTGGGAAGACGGCACGCTCGAGCCAAAAGAGGTTTATTGGAAGATTGCAAAAGCGACTGTTCCGGTTCCTCCCGATGAAATAAGACATTACACAGGAAAAAGCATAACCGTTTTTAATGATACTGAATTATACCGCGTAACAGACGGCGGTACGGCAACCGAAATAGGTGATTATTACGCGAAACTCTTATTGAGGGACGATATTAATTATCAATGGGAAGGTTTATCGGAACGCAGTGTATACGTTCATTATAGCATTCACGCTTTCGTCGATATAAACGGCGACGGCAAATGCGATGAATGTAACGGCGTATATTATCTTGATAAATCGGTAAACGCGGATAACACCGTTTCCGTTTCGAAATTGATTTCTCCTGCCGCGTGTAAGGTAAAATCCGATATGGAATCATGGGGTGTATACGGTTTTGATACCTGGTATATTGCCGATGAGGATATAACGCTTACCGTTCGTCCCAAAATAAAAGGCCGCGTTCATCTTATCCTTATGGACGGCGTTACGCTTAACGCGTCCTGCGGCATCAATCTGGAAAGCAACGAAACTCTTTATATTTACGCGCAGTCCGAAGGCGAAAACGCGGGCAAACTTATCGCGACGGGCGAAGGCTACGGTGCCGGAATAGGCAGAGATAAAAGTGGTTATTACATTAATCCGCAAAAGACGACTACATATACAGGCGGTACGCTTTATATCCACGGCGGCGATATTACCGCGGTCGGCTGCGAAAACGGAGCCGGAATAGGCGGATACGGAAGCACAAGAAACGGCGGTGGATATACATATATTTTCGGCGGTACTGTTACCGCTGTCGGCGGAAAATTCGGCGCCGGAATCGGCGGCGGAGGCATAGTCTGCACGAGCACGGGGGGCGGCAATGGCGCTCAGGAAGGCGGGATCGGCGGAACGACAGATATTTACGCCGGAACCGTTATCGCGACAGGCGGGTACCGAGGCGCCGGAATCGGCGGCGGAGGAACGGAAGTCGGCGAAAATATGGCAACCTCCGGAAAGCGCGGCGCTGGCGGAATTACAAATATTTACGGCGGCAGCGTTACCGCCAACGGCGGATCAGAAGCCGACGGGATCGGCTGGGGCGGCGGCGACTCCGGGGAAGACGAGATCAAAGTTTTCCATGGTACAACGAATATCTGCGGCGGCAACGTAACGGTTACCGGTGGGGAAAGCAATTCTGCCGTCAGCGGAGCTTTGACTATTGCGCCGAAAAACGTTCCGGTTATAAAGACCGGTGTCGACGTTTTAAGTGCACAAACCGTTGAAAAATACGAAAATGAAAGATATTTATCGGTGCATTGTCATAGTTCGGTAGTATATATCGAGCCCGAACATCATAAATGCATTGAATGCGATGAGCTTCTTCCGCATTTCGATAACTTCGGCGACGGCGTTTGTATTTGCGGATACGATACCTTGGCGGACGCTTTCGATATCTCATATCTTACTCGCTCCGTCGGCGAGGATTATTCTGTTACTTCAAGTCAAGCGGTTTGCGCTTTTGCCCGACGCGTTACAGCGGAAGATACCGTCTGGGGTATTGAGGGCAAAACGGTTTGGTACGTCGCGGATGATTTCGTATCGCTGACAAACCGTCCCGAGGTTATAGGCGACGTACGCCTTATCCTCGTAAACGGCAAAACGCTCACCGCAAATAAAGGAATCACGCTTGAAATAGGCAACTCGCTTACGGTTTATTCTCAGTCCGATGAAGAAACCGTTATGGGTAAGCTTGTCGGCTCAGGAGTCAGCGGCAACGCCGCCATCGGTGGCGTCGGCTATCTGTATGGCGCAGATCTCGGTAGAAACGGCAAAAACGGCCACGACAGCGGCGAACTTATTTGGAACGGCGGGTATCTTGTGCTGTCGACGGATAAAAACGTTTGTATCGGCGGCGGCAGAGGAGAAGGAGGAGGAGCCTCTTCCGATCTTTATTCGTTTTCTTGCGGACGCGGCGGTAATGGCGGTAACTGCGGTAACATAACCTTCTGCGGCGGCATTGTTAAATTAAGCGGCAAAGCGGGAATCGGCGGCGGCGATGGAGCAAACGGCGGCTATTCCTATACAGAAGCAGGTAATCAACAAGGTAACGGCGGTAAAGGCGGCGACTGCGGAAGCGTGAACTTTTTCGGCGGAATTACCGTGTTTGACTGTTACGATCACTGTATCGGCGGCGGCAACGGCGGTAACGGCAGTGAAGGCGGAAGCGGTACCTTTACGAATTACGGCGGCAACGGCGGAAGCGGCGGAAAAATACTTTACGCCGGCGGAACGGTAACGCTTCAGAGTGAATCTGCGCCGTGCATCTCCGGCGGCAAATGCGGTTACGGCTGTAATAATGACCCTGCAAACGTCGGCGCTGACGCGGTCATAACCGTTTGCGGCTCTCCGATAATGAAATCCGGTGAAAATTCCGAAGACGCGAATTTTACCGAGGGATATAACAACGAAAATTATTTTCACGTTCATTATCACGCCGATTCGGACGAAAACTGTTTCTGCGACGTCTGCGGAACGTATTTAGGATCCGACCATATTGTTATCTCTCTCGGCGCGCAGATAAAAACTGAGACGTCTTCTCTCCGCCTCGGCGCGTTCTATAACGGCATAATTCTTGACGACGAACAGCGTGAAGCGGTCAAAGACCTGGGAATGATATTCTATCCGAAGCATCTTCTCGGCGAGGATATTCTTGATCTTAATAATACGAACGTGGTTCGTTTGAGCGCGAACGCAATTATAGAATTTGTGGAAGATCAGGCTTTTGCCGACTACGAAACGTTTACATTCTATGTAACCATTGTCGGTATTCCCGAAGGTGGTTGGAATACGAAAATCGCGTTCCGTCCGTATATTATTCTCGGCGACGATACGATCGAATACGGCGAAGTTATGGAAAGATGCTATAACGATGTAGTAAACAAGCAATCGCAATAATCGAAAACACCTGCAAGCTTCTTGCAGGTGTTTTATGTTTGATTTATCAAATTCCTATATGTAAATCATTGTATGCTTATTTTCGACTATAGAAATGACTTTATCAACATCTATTCCGTCGGCGGAAGAAAGCAGCATAAAGCAATGTAACAAAATCGACACCTTCGAATGTTGCAAAAAGGAAATTTGTATGATAATATGTTTTTGAAAAAAGATAAATAATGCTATATCGGGAGTGCGACGAAATGAGTTACGATGAT
>JAZUJV010000263.1:0-16163 GCA_045642945.1 Eubacteriales bacterium
TTCAAAGACCACGAATAATTGAATTTTTGACCGTAACGGCGGCGTTTTTTCGCCGCCGATTGCGATTTATAAGGGGAAAAATATGAAATTTTGCGAACTTGATTATAAACGTATCGAAGCCTCCTACGTCGAAACCGAATGTAAAAAAATAATTGCGAAAATGCGCGAAGCGAAGGATTACGCCGATTTTCGCGCTGCTTTGCTCGATTTCGATAAAATGAGCAGCGAAATAGAAAGTCAGTATACCGTATGCTATATCCGCCATACGATAGACACCACCGATAAGTTCTACGCTTCCGAGAGCGATTTCTGGGACAGCGAGCTTCCGAAAATGGAGGAATTCAATACTGCCGTTACCAAAGAACTGCTTGAAAGTAAATTCAGAAAAGACCTCGAAGCCGAATTCGGCGATATCATAACCGTCAACGCCGAGCTCGCGTTCCGCTGCTTCTCGCCCGAGATAATAAAAGAGCTTCAGGAGGAAAACGCCCTCGTTACCGAGTACGAAAAGCTCATCGCCTCCGCACAGATAGATTTTGGGGGCGAAAAACGTACTCTTTCCCAGCTTTCTCCCTTCAAGACCGACGCCGACGACGATACCCGCCGCGCCGCTTGGCAAGCCGACGCCTCTTTCTATAAACAAAACGGCGAAAAACTCGACGACCTTTACGATAAACTTGTCGAAAAAAGAACTATTATGGGTAAAAAGCTCGGCGGCGAAAACTACGTCCGCCTCGGCTACGACAGAATGACCCGTAACTGCTACGACGCAAATGACGTCGATAAATTCCGCGCCGCCGTAAGAAAATATATCGTCCCGATTGCTTCCGAAATAAAGAAACAGCAAGCCGCCCGTATCGGCGTTTCCTACCCGATGACCTTCGCCGACGACGCGCTCGCTTTCCGTTCGGGCAACCCGCGCCCCGCGCTCGATTCCGACGGAATTCTCGAATACGGCAAAAAGATGTACCACGAAATGTCGGAAGAAACGGCGGAATTCATCGACGCGATGTTCGACCACGGTATGTTCGACGTGCTCTCCAAAAAAGGCAAAGCCGCCGGCGGCTACTGCGCTTCCGTTCCGGAATTGAAAATGCCGTTCATTTTCGCCAACTTCAACGGCACACAGCATGACGTCGAGGTCATGACTCACGAGGCGGGCCACGCCTTCGCGGGCTATACCTGCCGCAATATGATACCCTCCATGCTCATCTCCCCGACCTACGAATCCTGCGAGATACATTCTATGTCTATGGAGTTCTTCGCTCACCCGTGGGCAAAGGGCTTCTTCGGTAAAGATACCGATAAATTTTTGTATTCCCACCTCGCCGACGCGCTGACATTTATCCCTTACGGCACGATGGTCGACGATTTCCAGAATCAGGTCTACGCCCACCCCGAATATACTCCCGCCGAGCGGCACGCCCTCTGGGCTTCTCTCGAAAAGACCTACCGCCCGTGGCTCGCGCTTGACGGAAGCGACTTCTACGGGGAAGGGAAGGGCTGGCAGAGACAGACGCATATCTACGAGCGCCCGTTCTATTATATCGACTACTGCCTCGCCCAAACCGTCGCTCTCTCCTTCTGGGCATTGATGCAGAAGGACCGCAAAGACGCTTGGGAAAGATATTTAAAACTCGTTGCCGAAGGCGGCAAAAAAACCTTCAAGGGCTTGCTCGAGACCGCGTCTCTCCCGTCCCCCTTCGGTGAGGAAGCATTAAAGAGCGTTGCCGAAGCGGCAAAAGAGTTTTTAAACAATTTCGATTCCGAAAAGCTTCATTGAGGTAAAAATCATGCGTGTAATATCCTTCGGCGAAATACTCTGGGACGTTTTCGGCGACGAAAAAACGATAGGCGGCGCCCCCTTCAACTTCGCCGCCCACCTTTCCCGTCTCGGCGCGGAAAGCTATATGGTCTCCTGCGTCGGAAAAGACGAAGACGGCGTGAACGCACTTGAAGAATGTAAGCGTCTCGGCATAAAAACCGATTATATCTCGGTCGACAGAAGATATAAAACGGGTCGCTGCGAGGTTACCTTAAACGGCAATATGCCCTCCTACGACCTCGTCCGCGATACCGCTTACGACCATATCCCGAACACGATCCCCGGCGGTAAATTCGACGCCTTGTATATGGGAACTCTCGCGCTCCGCTCGCCCGATTCCCGCCGCGCCTTCAACACTCTTTTAAAATACGCCGATAAAACCGAGGTCTTCTTCGACGTCAACTTCCGCGGCGATTTCTATACCCGCGAGCTCGTCTCTTCGCTGTTACGCGAAACGACGATTTTAAAGCTTTCAAGCGAAGAAATTTCGTTTTTCGGTAAGCGCGACGCGCTCGGCACCTGCCTCGACCTCGCGTCATTCTACCCGAAGCTCAAGCTTATCTGCGTTACGCTCGGCAAAGACGGCGCGCTCGTTTACGACACCAAGAAAAAAACCGCCTATTGCTCCGAAAAACCGTCAAGTAAAGCCGTCTCGACAGTCGGCGCGGGCGACAGCTTCGCCGCCGCGTTTTTGCGCTTTTACCTTGCGGGCGAGCCGATAAACGATTGTCTTGATAAAGCCGTAAAGCTTTCCGATTTCGTCGTTACGAAGCTCGGCGCGATACCCGATTACGACCCCGAAGAACTCTTTAAATAAGGAGATTTGTATATGAGACCCCTCTACGTTATACTCCTGCAAGCCCTTATTTCGCTTGCTCCCGCAATAGCGCTCTGCGCGTATATCTACGTCAAAGACCGTAAAGAGAAAGAGCCCGCGTGGCTGCTTTTCACCCTCTTCTTTGCCGGCGCCGCCGCCTTTTTCGTGGCGTTCTTCGCCCAGAAAGGCTTCCTCTGGAACGGCTACGTCATAGATAACTGGCACGGCCTTACAGGCGTTTTCGATAATATGTTCGCCGATAACATAAAAACCACCTTCGGCGCCAAATCCCTCGGCGGCGCGGGTATCGGCGCGGTAACCTACTACGAGCCCGCCTCCGCCGAATACACCCACGCTCTGCTTAACGGCTTTGTCGGCATCGCCGCGGTAGAAGAGGCAGTCATCTGGCTCGTCGTCTTCTTCTCGACCTTCAAGTCCAAACATTTCAACAGCTTTTTCGACGGGATCGTCTATGCCTGCTTCGTTTCTCTCGGCTTTGCCGCCGTCGATAACGTACGCTACGCGATAGTCAACGGCTGGGACCAGCTTCTGCTTCGCGCCATCACCTCCGTTCCCGCCTATATGTTCTTCGGAATAATCATGGGCGTCTGCTATACGATGTGGCACGTCTACGGTATCTCCGGAAAGCGCAAAAAGCTCTATGACGAGCTCTGGCTTATCGCAAGCTTCGTCCTTCCGACACTCGTTCACGGCGTTTACAGCTTTATGGAGCTTATCGACACGGGCGCTATGAAGATAGCCTTCTATTGCTTCCTCGCGATTCTTTACGTCGTCTGCTTCCTCCTCGTCCGCAAAATGTCGAGATCCGACGCGAGCGATAAAGAAATTGCCGAAAAAATCGATAACGACGAAGACCTTCTTATAAAGGAGGAAGAAAAATGAAAAACGTCAAACTCCTCCGCGTTATATCCGTCTCGGTAGTGATTTTAGTTATTTTCACCTGCGTTTCCACGCTCTCCGGCTGCTTCACGCTCATCGACGACGGCTCGGTATACGGCGATCTGTTCAGCTACTATATCGGCGAATACAGCTTCGATTTCGGCGATACCTCCGAAGAGAGCCATTCCAGCCGCAGCCTCTTCGACGAGACTTCTTATCCCGAAGAAACGTCATATTCCGATGAGACCTCCTATTCCGACGAGACCTCCTACGTTTCCGAAGCGTCCGAGCCCGTCTCCGAGCCCGAGCACGACCCGACCTTCTCCGACGTGGGCAGAATTTCTCCCGTTTACGAAAGATACTGGTATCTTTCTGATATCCAGAAAGAAGTTTACGAAGCCCTTATGGATTCCGTCGCCGCCGGCGAGACGAGATGCAATATGTACGTCAGCGACCCCTACTCCTACTATTGTGAGGCGTACGATGCCGTCGTCGCCTGCAACTACGACCACCCCGAGTTTTTCTGGTGGAACGGCGCGGCAAGCTGGGGCTATAAATCCGGCTGCTTCTATATCGATATCGAGTGTTACGATTTCTGGAAATACA
Source organism: Eubacteriales bacterium (assembly GCA_045642945.1). Classification (GTDB taxonomy): domain Bacteria; phylum Bacillota; class Clostridia; order Oscillospirales; family CAG-382; genus Coliplasma. The sequence continues at coordinate 4,149 of JAZUJV010000263.1, forward strand.
CCTCCAACCCCCAGAAATATATCGACCCGCTTATAAAAAAGGTCAACGAAATAGCCGCTCTCGCCAATAAAAAGGCGAACACCTACGAAAAAGTCAAATTCGTCCACGATTACCTCGCCCAGAACGTCGAGTACGATTACGATGCTCTCGAGCATGAAAAAGCCTCGGTTAAGGATACCGCCATCGACCACATGCGCTCCGCCTACGGCTGCCTTGTCAACAATAAATGCGTCTGTGCGGGCTACGCCAAAGGCTTCCAGATGATAATGCAGGTATTAGGCATCCCCTGCTCCTACATAAGCGGCGACGCGGGCGGACCTCACGCGTGGAACAGCGTCAAGCTCGATAACGAGTTCTATTATATCGACGTAACGTGGGACGATTACGGCTTCGACGATTATCAAAAAGCCGTCGACTACGACTACTACTGCATAACCTCTTCCCAGCTCTCAAAAGACCACGAGCCCGACTCGGATATGTGGTCCCCGAAGGCGAACGGAAGTAAATATAACTTCTACGTTTACGAAAAGAGCCTGTTAGATTCCTACGACTACGAGGATTTCTTAAACGCCGCCAAGAACCAGAACGACCAGCAAAACGTTCAGGTCAGGTTTAAAAACAACTCCGATTATAAAAAGGCGTATAATGAAATAATCACCTCGCGCAAAAGCCACGATATCGCCGCCGGCTCCGGCAACCCGTACTATAAAGGCACGGTTTCCTACATAAAAGACGACGATTCGTTGACGCTCGTACTGTTCTTTAACTAACGTCCAAACGAAAAGAGGGAAGCTTCGGCTTCCTTCTTTTTATATTATAAACAATAAACCTTTCCATTGTTTTTTAATAAATGTGCTAAACATCGAAATTGCCCTTTTTCCCTTGAAAATCGCCGAAAAAGGTGATATTATAACCCTTGTTCTTTAAAAATGAGGTGATTTATACGGAAATTCTTCTTTCTGTCGGTATCGCGATGGCGGCGGGACTTCTCGTCTCCCGTTTCGTGAAATTGATAAAACTCCCTGCCGTAACGGGCTATCTTATCGCGGGCATACTTATAGGTCCCTACTGCCTCGGTCTGCTCGGGATCGAGGGATTGGGCTTTACGACGACAGACGCCGTAAAATCCGATAAAATCCTCTGCGACGTCGCGCTCGGATTTATCGCCTTCGCGATAGGCAACGAGTTCCGCACCAAACAGATAAAAGCGATAGGAAAACAGGTCGCCGTCATCGGTGTCGCGCAGGCTGTCGTTACGACGATAGTCGTCGATGCCGTGCTTATCGGCGTCCATTATATCATTCCCGAAAAATTCCCGCTTTCCGCCGCAATAACTCTCGGCGCGATAGCCACCGCAACAGCTCCCGCCGCTACGCTTATGGTCGTCCGCCAGTATAAAGCAAAAGGCAAGCTTACCGATCTGCTGCTCCCGATAGTCGCGCTCGACGACGCCGTGGGCTTGGTGGTTTTCGCCGTCTCATTCGGCATCGCCAAAGCGTTCGAAAGCGGCACTCTCTCGCTCGTTTCGGTGATCGTCGAGCCGCTTTGCGAGGTCGTCCTCTCGCTTGCCCTCGGCGTGATAATGGGCGTGCTTTTCTCCGCCGCCGAAAAATATTTCAAATCCAACAGCAAACGCCTTACGCTTTCAATAACCTTCGTTATCCTGACGGTCGCTATCTCGATGTTAAAATTCAACGTCGCGGGTATGGAGCTCGGCTTCTGGTCGCTGCTCGTCTGTATGATGCTCGGAACGATCTTCTGCAACGTATGCGATTTCTCCGCCGAGATAATGGAAAAAACCGATAAATGGACAGCCCCGCTCTTCGTCCTCTTCTTCGTCCTTTCGGGCGCAGAACTGGAATTCGACGTTTTCGGCGATATAACCGTCGTCATCGTCGGTATAACCTATATCCTCGTCCGAGCGTTCGGTAAATATATCGGCGCGGGCTTGAGCGCCAAAGCGATAGGCTGCGAAAGCAAAATAGTAAAATACCTCGGAATAACCCTTTTCCCGCAAGCAGGCGTCGCATTGGGAATGTCGGTAACCGTCGCCTCCGAGCTTGAAGGCTGCGGCGTGGTCATAAGAAATATAACCCTCTTCGCCGTGCTCGTCTATGAGCTTGTCGGACCTCTCCTTACAAAGATAGCATTGACAAAATCGGGAGACATCGTGCCTAAAGCCGTCGCAATTCAAGAAGACGACGATGATAAATAAAGAAAAAAGTCGCGAAAGCGACTTTTTTTGAGCATTCAGCATTCAGCGACGGGAACGAACGCTACGCAAACGAATTTTAATTGTATACTTTAAAAGTTTTTCGCTTCCTTTTTTCAAAAAGGAAGAAATACAATAAAAATTCATTCCTTAACGGCTGCGAAGCAGTCTTATCTCGCTCGGCGAAGCCGAGTTTATCTCTCATATCACGCCGAAGGCGTTAATCTCTTTTATTTTCCCATTTCGAGCGTGCGGTCGTACGAAGCTTTGCAGGCGCTTTCGAAAATTTCGTCGAGGTCGGAAGCGTCGATTTTAAAAACGCCCTGCTCTGTGGAGCCGCCTTTGGAGCAGACCTCGCCGCAGAGAGTTTCCGCGCTTTTGCCCGATTCAATCACCATTTTCGCGCTGCCGACAGCCGTTTCGCAAACGAGCTTCATCGACGTTTCGGCGTCAAATCCAAGCTTTTCACCCGCCTTCGCGAACGCCATAAGGAATTTATAGACGTAAGCCGGTCCGCTGCCGCTGACGACTCCGCCCGCGTTCATAAGACTTTCGCTGATCTCGATAATCTCGCCCGAAGCCGAAAGGGAAGCCTTGAAAAATTCCTCCTCCGCTTCGGTGATTTTTTCGTCCTTCGAATATAAAATCACACCCGCGCCGACCTTTATCGGCGTGTTCGGCATAATTTTTATTATCGGCGCGTCGACTCCGAGCGCCTCTTTGACCTGCGCCATCGTCTTTCCGGCTAACATCGTTACGATGATAAAACGTTCTTTTCTGCTTGCGAGAACGCCTTTTATCTCTTCCGAAAGAGTATTTAAGTCCTGCGGGCGAACGCCTAAATAGATGTATTTCGCGCTTTCGCATATCTCGGCGGCGCTTAAAACGACCCCGCCCGTTTCTTTTGCCAAAGCTTCCGCTTTTGATAAAGTTCTGTTCGCCAAAGCGATTTTTTCGCCGCTTTTCGCGACTATCCGCGCAAGCTCCGAGCCCATGTGCCCGCATCCGATAAATCCGTAATTCATGCTTTCACCTCGTCTGCCCGTCGCCGAGCAGGATATATTTGTAAGAAGTCAGCTCGCGTAACCCCATCGGACCGCGTGCGTGAAGCTTCTGCGTCGAAATGCCGATCTCACATCCGAGCCCGAATTCGCCGCCGTCGGTAAACCTCGTCGACGCGTTGACGTAAACCGCCGCGCTGTCGATGCCCGACGTGAATTTCTCGGCGTTTTCCGCGTTTTTCGTGATGATAGTCTCGCTGTGCCCCGTCGAGTGCTTTCTTATGTGCGCTATCGCCTCGCCGACGCTTCCGACGGTTTTTACCGATAGGATATAATCAAGATATTCGCTGTCGAAACCGTCCTCGCTTTCGGGAAATCTTAATTCAACCGGTGTTTTCTTTGCGTTTTTTCTGTCTTCGATAAGCTTTTTTTCAAGCATCGGAAGGAATTTTAAAGCAATATTTTCGTTGATAAGAACCGTTTCGAGCGCGTTGCAGACCGATGGACGCGAGCATTTCGCGTTCTCGATGATATCAAGAGCCATATCTAAATCCGCGCTTTCGTCGACGTAACAATGGCAAACCCCCGCGCCCGTCTGGATGCAGGGCACCTTGGAGTTTTTCACGCAGGCGTCGATAAGCCCTCTGCTCCCCCTCGGGATAAGCAGGTCGATGATACCGACCGCCTCCATAAGCTCGTAAGAGCTTTTTCTGTCCGTGTCCTCGACAAGTCCGATGATATTTTCGGGCACGTTTGCCTCTTTAAGCCCCTTTTTAAGCGCTTTTACTATGGCAATGTTCGTGTTTATCGCTTCTTTTCCTCCGCGTAATACCGCGCAGTTCCCGCTCATGACGCAAAGCGCCGCCGCGTCGGAGGTAACGTTCGGACGGCTTTCGTAAATTATCGCGATAACGCCTATCGGCACGCTCTTTTTAATAAGCGTCAGCCCGCTTGCCAGCGTTCTTTTTTCTATAATGTTCCCGATAGGGTCGGGAAGTGCCGCCACGTCGGTCATCCCTTTTGCCATCGCGGATAACCTTTTTTCGTCTATAAACAGCCTGTCTATCATCGCGTCCGGGATTTTCCCTTTCGCGTTTTCGATGTCTTTTTCGTTTGCGGCGATAATATCTTTGTAATTGTCCGTCAGCGCCTTCGCCATAAGCGTCAAAGCGTTTTTCTTCTGCTGTGTGCTTAAAGCCGCCGCCGCGTATTTTTCAGCGTGTACCGCCGCCGCGGTCTCGATTGCCGTCATATCTTTTTCTCCGAAAATCTCGTTCCGACGTTTTTGCCGTCGATAACGTCATAAAGTCTGTCCGGATCGTCGCCGTTCACGATGACCATGTCTATCCCCGAGGATAAACATACCTTCGCCGCGGCGATCTTCGTGTGCATCCCGCCCGTACCGAGCGTGCTTCCCGCGCCTCCGGCGATCTTTTCGATCTCTTCGCTTATTTCGCTTACAAAAGGAATAAGCTTCGCGCTTCCGTCGGCTTTCGGGTCGGCGGTATAAAGCCCGTCGATGTCCGAAAGTAAAACGAGAAGCTTCGCCCCCGCCTCCTTGGCGACGAGCGACGCGAGCGTGTCGTTGTCGCCGACGGCTATCTCTTCCGTCGCGACGGAGTCGTTTTCGTTAATTATCGGGATAGCTCCGAGGTCGATAAGCCTGCCGAGCGTGTTTTTGAAGTTGAGACTTCTCGCCTCGCTTTCAAAGTCGCTTTTCGTCAAAAGGATCTGCCCTACGGTGTGGCCGTATTCCGAAAAATATTTGTCGTAAACGTACATCAGCTCGCATTGTCCGACGGCGGCTGCCGCCTGCTTCGTCGGCATATCCGTCGGCTTGTCTTTTATCGAAAGCTTCGCTTTGCCCATCCCGATAGCCCCCGAGGTAACAATAACTATCTCGTGCCCCGAGTTTTTTATATCGCTTATGACCTTGCAAAGCTCCTCAAAACGCCGTATGTTAAGGTGTCCCGTCGCGTAAGCGAGCGTCGAAGTGCCTATTTTTATAACTATTCTCATATTTTTCGTCCTTTTTGGCTTTTTTATGATTATATCAAAAAATTCGCCGTTGTAAACATATTTTTTGCTTCCTGCGGGAAATATAATAAAAAACGGAGGACGATATATGAACGAAAACGATACGATAAAGCTATTACGCGAATGCGACAGCGGAGTGAAAATGGGCGTTGCCGCGATAAACGACGTGCTTCCCGAGGTAAAAAGCGAGGAGCTGCGCGATTGTCTGCTTAATTGCAGAAATCAGCACGAGGTATTGCAAAAGGATATAAAAAATAAACTTTCTGCCCTCGGTGATAACGGAAAATCCCCCGCGCCGATAGTAAAAGGTATGGCGCACGTCAAAACGAGCGTTAAGCTAACTGTCGAAAACTCCGATAATACCGTCGCCGACCTTATGACAAACGGCTGTAATATGGGCGTAAAATCGCTTCACCGCTATCTTAATCTTTACAGTAACGCCGACGCCGATTCCCGCGGTATCGCGCGAAGGCTTATCGACGTCGAGGATAACCTCGCGAAAGATATGCGCCGCTATCTTTAATCGTTGACAAAAAGCGAATATTGCCTTATAATACCTTCAAAGAATATTTTGGAGGTATTTTTATGAAAAAATTCCTTTGTCTGCTTCTCGCTCTCGCGCTCTGCCTTCCTTTCGCCGCCTGCGGCGATAACGAGGAATCTTCCTCGAAAGAGCCCGAGCCCGTATATCCCACGTCGCTTACGATAGGCGGCGTCCCGCTCTCCGAATATAAGATAATCTACGCCGATTCCCGCGACTGCCCGAAATATAAAACCGCCGCGGAATCCCTCGCTAAGTATTTCAAAGAACGCTTCGGCGTCAGCGTCGACGTTATCTACGACGATGACGACGATTATAAGGTCCAGCCCAACGAGATACTTTTCGGTGCCTGCGAATGGCGCAGCGAATGTGAAGATTACGCCTATAATATGTTCGAGTTCGGCGAATACCAGATAGATCTCGTCGCCAACCGTCTTCTTTTCATCGCCGCCGACGCCTGCTCCGCCTATAAAGGCGTCAAAGCGTTTATCGAAAAGGTCGATTCCGACCCCTCGGGTATCTATAACGAAGCGCGCATCTCCGGCAAAGACGATAAAATAATTAAAGTCGCCTGCGTCGGCGACAGCATCACCCAGGGCATCAACTCCTCTGCTCCGCTCGATAATAACTATCCCGCTTTCTTAAACGCGATGCTCGGTCTCGACTATTACGTTCTCAACGCGGGACATAGCGGATATTCCACCTGCAAAACCGACGAATACGCCTACTGCAAGAGCCAGTATTATAAACAGACCATCGAATTCAAACCCGACGTTATGATATATAACCTCGGCACGAACGACGCCAACCCCGGCCAGCCCTATAAGAACTGGGACGACCACGACCGCCAAGGCGAATTTATGGAAAGCGCCCACGAGCTTATCGACACGATAGTCGCCTCCAACCCCGAAATGCAGGTATATATCTGTATCCCCACCTCGCTCTTCAAGGTCGAAAACGACAGATGGGATGCCGACAACTGGAACAAAAATCTCGTCGCCCATTCGATCCCCTGCGTAAAACAGCTTATCGAGGATTACGGCTATCCGTCCATAAATCTTTACGATTGGTCGCTCGAACATCCCGAACTTTTCCCCGACGGATTACACCCGAAGGACCTCGGCTATAAAGATTACGCCGCCGTCATCTACGACGGAATAAAAGACACGATAGTCAAACCGCAATGACCTTTGATGAAATACAAAGCTATAATTCCCTCGTCTTCGAGCGTCTCTCGGTAGTTTTAAATTACCGCCCCGATTTCGTTACGAAGGATATGGTCGATTCCCTCGCCGCCGAATGCGATATAAGCGAAAAAGAGGCGTTTTCGCTCCTTTTCTTCGCCGCCCTCGGCTTCGATACCGAGAATAAACACGACCGCGACATATACGAAAATTACGTTCCGTTTATGTTCAATCTGCTTGACGAAACGGTTTTCGAAAACGACCTTTATTATAAAACCGTCCGCGTCGAAGATAAAAAGACCTTCGGCGACTGGGAGCTTTTCGAGTCCGTCCTGCCGCCCTTTTCGGCTTTCGTCTGCGACGACCCGATTACTTTTCCCGACGGCAGGATAATCCCCCGGATAGGCGTTTTCGATAAAGACTACCGCTTCCTTTCGGTGTCCCAGAAGGGCAGGGAATGGATGACGCTTATGCCCAACGAGATAGTTACCCAGCGCCTCCCGATAAAAAAAGCAAAAGGCAAGGTGCTGACCTACGGGCTCGGGCTCGGCTATTTCGCGTTTATGTGCGCCGAAAAGGATGAAGTTGCTTCCGTAACCGTCGTCGAGCGCGACGAAGAGGTCGTTTCGCTTTTTAAAAAATTTATCCTTCCTTATTTTAATAATAAAGAAAAAATAAAAATCGTGCTTTCCGACGCCTTCGAATACGCCGAAAAAGTCGCCCCGACAGAAAACTTCGATTATATCTTCGCGGATATCTGGCATGACGCGAGCGACGGTGTCGAGCTTTACAAAAAGTTCAAAAAACTCGAAAGCTTATGCCCGGATTCGACTTTCGATTACTGGGTGGAAAACACTTTAAAGCTTTATATGTAATTTGCCTAAAACGGACGCGTCGGCGCCCGTTTTTTTGTCGCATAAAAATCCAATTTCACCTTGACTTATCTTCGCCTTTTTGCTAAAATAAAAACAAGTTAATAAGTTCTTTGCGACTGACGGATAATTCGTGGAGCACCACGGAGGAACAAAGAATTAAAAATACCGCCGACCGTCTGGGCTCACTTGATTTTCCATAGTTCAAGTGCGCCCTTTTTGTTTTTCCAAAATCGCGCAGATCGCGCAAAAAGAAAAAATACATTTAATTTTGGCAGATTTTCTCGCTTTGCTCAAAAATCATTTTTATTTGTATTTTTTGCGCTATGAACGAAAGCCTTCGGCTGCCGTAGAATACTACGTCGACGCTCGACTTTCGTCCATTCTACACGATTTTCGGGTATCGGCGCCCCTTTCCTCAACACTATTTCAGTTTAAAGGAGTTTGCTATGAAAAAAATCGGAATCGTAATGGGCAGCGACAGCGACCTTCCCGTTATCGAAAAGGCTGTTTCCACCTTAAAAGAGCTCGAAATTCCCTATGAGGTCCATATTTATTCCGCCCACCGTACCCCCGAGGAAGCGCGTGATTTCGCTTTGAACGCCCGCAAAAACGGCTATGGCGCGATAATCGCCTGCGCGGGCATGGCGGCTCACCTCGCGGGCGCGATAGCCGCGAACACCACTCTTCCCGTCGTCGGCATCCCCTGCGCGTCCAAGCATTTAGAAGGCCTCGACGCGCTGCTTTCTACCGTTATGATGCCATCGGGCATCCCCGTCGCGACGGTCGCGATAGACGGCGGCAAAAACGCCGCGCTGCTTTGCGCCGAGATACTTTCCGTCTCCGACGAAACTATCGCGAAAAAGCTTGACGAAAAGCGTAAAACCCACGCCGAAGCGGTACTTAAAAAAGATAAAGAAATAGCTGCAAAGCTTTAAAATAAGGAGAACAAAAATGGAAAAGAAACTCGTTTATAAAGGCAAGACCAAAGACGTTTTCGCGCTCGAAAACGGTAACTACCTTCTTAAATTCAAAGACGACTGCACCGGCAAAGACGGAAAATTCGACCCGGGCGAAAACTCCGTCGGGCTTACCATCGAGGGTGTCGGCGACGTCAACCTCCGTATGTCCGTCTATTTCTTCGAAAAGATCAACTAAGCCGGCATCAAGACCCATTTCGTCAGCGCCGATTTAAACGATACCACAATGGAAGTTCTCCCCGCCAAGGTTTTCGGCAAAGGCCTCGAGGTCATCTGCCGTTATAAAGCCGTCGGCAGCTTCTTCCGCCGCTACGGCGATTACTGTAAGCTCGGCGACGACCTTCCCGCCTACGTCCAAACCACCTTCAAAAACCACGAAAAGGGCGATCCTCTCGTTACCAAAGACGGCCTCGTCGCTCTCGGCGTCATGACCGAAAAACAGTATGACGATATCAAGGTTATGACTCAGGATATAACCAAAATCGTCTCCGACGACCTTAAAGAAAAGGGTCTCGACCTTTATGATATAAAATTCGAGTTCGGCTACGATAAAGACGGCTCGGTAATGCTTATCGACGAAATTGCCTCCGGCAATATGCGCGTTTACAAAGACGGCGAATATATCGAGCCTATGGAGCTCTCCAAACTCTTCTTCGCCAAATAAAAATTCTTTCATCTTTCTGCGGAGGCAAAAATGGGCGGTTTCTTCGGTGCGGTCTCTGATAAAGACTGTATGTCCGACGTCTTCTTCGGCGTCGATTACCATTCTCATCTCGGTACAAAATGCGGCGGTATGGCTGCTTACGATAAAGAAATAGGTCTTCAGCGTAAGATACACCATATCGAAAATTCCCCGTTCCGAACAAAATTCGAAAAGATTTTCGAGGAAATGTACGGAACTTCGGCTATCGGCTGTATAAGCGACAGCGACCCTCAGCCGCTTCTCATAAGGTCCAACTTAGGCACCTACGCTATCTGTATGGTAGGTATAATCAACAACGCCGACGAGCTTATCGACCGTTATCTTTCCTTCTCGGGCGGACATTTCGATTCGATGACGGGCGGAAAGATAAACTCCGTCGAGCTTTTAGCCGCGCTCATCGACCAGAAGAGCAGCTTTGCCGACGGCATCCGCTTCGCCCAGAAATCAATAGAGGGCACCGCGTCGATACTTATTTTAAAAGAAGACGGCTCGCTTATCGCCGCCCGCGACCGCTGCGGCAGACTTCCCGTCCAGATAGGCAAAAGGGAAGACGGCTACTGCGTCTCCTTCGAGTCCTTCGCCTGCGAAAAGCTCGGCTACGAATGCGAGCGCCAGCTCGGTCCCGCCGAGGTCGTCGAGATATCCATCTCGGGAATAAAACAGCTCGTCCCGCCTCTTAAAAAGAAAAAGATCTGCTCCTTCCTCTGGAGCTACTATGGCTACCCGACCTCCAACTACGAAAACGTCAACGTCGAGGCGATGCGCTACCGCAACGGAGCAATGCTTGCCGAAAAGGATATCGCCTCGGGTATGACCAAAACACTTGATTACGTCGGCGGCGTCCCCGATTCCGGCACACCCCACGCGATCGGCTACGCCAACAAAAGCGGCGTTCCCTTCGCCCGCGCGTTCATAAAATATACTCCGACTTGGGCTCGTTCCTTCACCCCCGAGCGCCAGACCGAGCGCGACCGCGTCGCCAAGATGAAACAGATACCCGTCAAAGAGCTTATCAAAGGCAAAGAGCTTCTCTTCGTCGACGATTCGATAGTCCGCGGCACCCAGCTTAAAGAGACCGTCGAGTTTCTGTATGAAAACGGCGCGAAAGCGGTCCACATGCGCTCCGCCTGCCCGCCTATAATGTTCGGCTGTAAATTCCTCGGCTTCACCCGTACCACAAGCGATATGGAGCTTATTTCCCGCCGCGTGATAATCGAGCTCGAGGGCGAGGAGGGTCTTTCCCACCTTAAAGAATACGCCGACGGAAACACCGAGCGCGGAAGAAAAATGCGCGAAGCGATATGCGCTAAATTCAATTTCGCCTCTCTCGAATTTCAAACGCTCGAAAACGTCATAAAAGCCATCGGCATCGACGAAAGCGAGCTTTGCACGTACTGCTGGAACGGAAAGGAATAAGAAAATGATAAAAAATTCTCGCTCCGACGCCTACGCGAAGGCGGGCGTCGATATCACCGCGGGTTATAAAGCCGTCGAGCTTATGAAAACCCATATCGCCAAAACTGTGACGAGCGGCGTCTGCTCCGACGTCGGCGGCCTCGGCGGACTTTTCGAGCTCGATATCGAAAATATCAAAAAGCCCGTCCTCGTTTCCGGCACAGACGGCGTCGGCACAAAGCTAAAGCTTGCTTTCCTTATGGATAAACACGATACCGTCGGTATCGACTGCGTCGCGATGTGCGTCAACGATATAATCTGCTGCGGCGCGAAACCGCTCTTCTTCCTCGATTATATCGCCTGCGGCAAAAACGTTCCCGAGCGTATCGCCGATATCGTCAAAGGCGTCTGCGACGGCTGCGTGATGTCCGATGCCGCGCTTATCGGCGGGCAAACGGGTCAAATGCCCGGCTTCTACCCCGAGGATGAATACGACCTCGCGGGATATTGCACAGGCGTCGTGGATAAAGAAAAGATAATCGACAATAAAACCATGCGCGCCGGCGACGTCGTTATAGCCCTCGCGTCCAGCGGCGTCCATTCCAACGGCTTTTCGCTCGTAAGAAAAGTCTTCGACGTCGAAAATTCGGATATAAAGACCCCATTACCCGAACTCGGAAATAAATCTATAGGCGAAACGCTTCTCACCCCGACGAAAATCTACGTCAAACCCGTCTTAAAGCTTCTCGAAAGCGTAAAAGTCAAAGGAATTTCGCATATCACGGGCGGCGGCTTTTACGAGAATATCCCGCGCAGCATCCCCGAGGGATTGGGCGCGAAGATAGATAAATCCAAAGTAAAAATTCTCCCGATCTTCAAGCTCATCGCCGAAAAAGGCGGCATCTCCGAGCGCGATATGTTCAATACCTTCAATATGGGCGTCGGAATGAGCATCGTCGTCTCGAAAGAAGACAGCGAAAAAGCGCTCGAGATACTTAATTCCTGCGGCGAAGACGCCTACGTCATAGGCGAAATAGTCGAAAGCGAGGATAAAATAACGATATGTTAAGAAAGCTCCTTTCCGGCGTTG
>JAZUJV010000264.1:0-3781 GCA_045642945.1 Eubacteriales bacterium
GAATTATAGATGATGATCTCAAGCGACGAGTTCGGCGAGAACACCAAAGCTTTCCCGCCCATCGCGTGCGGACAAATCGGGCAAACGCACATGGCGTTTAATTTCGTGTCGATTATAGGACCGCCCGCGCTCATGTTATAAGCGCTCGAGCCCGTCGGCGTCGCCACGATTATCCCGTCGGCGCGGTAGTCGCAAACCTTCGCCCCGTCGCATTTTAGTTCCAGATGCGCGATGTCGCCGTCGGTGCTTCGCGATATGACGACCTCGTTGAGAGAGGTGCATTTCGCAATCGTGCTGCCGTTCCTGATTACCTCCGCCTCGATAAGCATTCTGTCCTCGGTATCGAACCCGCTTTTCAGCTTTTCAAGCATATCGAGCTCGCCGTTTTCAAGCCCGCTCATATACCCGAGCGTCCCGAAATTTATCGACATTATCGGCACTTCTCTTTTAAAAGCTACGCTCGCGGCGTTAAGCATCGTTCCGTCGCCTCCGAGCGCTATAACGGCGTCGTATTCGCCGTTTTCGTCCCTCGTGTGCGATATCCCGAAAGCCGAAAGCTTCTCTTCAACGGCTTTTATTTCATTTTCGCTCACGTTCCCGCGAACGTGCGGAAACAGAAAAACTCTGCCTATCTTCATAAAATCATCCTTTGACGAAAATCGCCAAATATTCTTTGTTCCCGTCCCCTCCCTCTATGGGCGAAGGCGTGAACCCTACTCGCGTAAAACCGTTTTTCGCGGCTTCGAAATCTATTTTTTCTAAAATTTCTTTAATTATTTTTCCGTCTTTGTCGCGGACTATCCCGCCTTTTCCGATGTTCGCTCTGCCCGCCTCGAACTGCGGTTTTATAAGCGTTATCATCGTTTTCCCGCTGTCCAAAATCTCCGCGCACGCCTTATAGATAAGCGTCTGCGATATAAACGATACGTCCATCGTGATAAGGTCGATATTTTCGCCGAGGTCGTCTTTCGTCAGCTCCCTCGCGTTGAAATTTTCCATCACCACGACGCGTCCGTCTTCGCGTAATCTCGCGTCAAGCTGGTCTTTTCCCACGTCGAGCGCAAAAACCTTTTTGGCGCCAAATTGCAAAAGACAGTCGGTAAACCCTCCCGTCGAAGCGCCGATATCCAAAGCAGTCAGCCCGCTCACGTCGAACTTAAATTCATTCAGCGCGTGGAAAAGCTTTTCCCCCGCGCGTGAAACGAATTTTTCCTTCTCGCCGATAAAGACGATATCTTCGTCCCCCGCGACCTCAAAGGAATTTTTCTTTATGACCTTGCCGTCAACGGTGATGAATCCGCTGCCTATGGCGATGCTCGCTTTGCTGCGGGAAGGGAAGTCGCCCCTCTCCGCGAGAAACACGTCAAGTCTCATATAAGCTCTTTTTCTATCGCTTCGGCGTCTATGCCGAGAATTTTATAAAGCTCTTTGTTGTTCCCGTGCTGCGGGAAAACGCCGTCGATGGCTTTGATTATCACGTTTTTCCCGAGCGTCGCGGCGATCCTTTCGCCCACTCCGCCGATTTTCACGCTTTCCTCGGCGACTATTATCTTTTCGGCTTTGTCCGTGAATTTTCTTATAGAATCAAAATCAATATCCGTCAGCTCGCAAAGCCTTATGACAGCGGTATTTCCGTGCGATTTCGCCGCTTTTATCGCTACAAAAGTCTCTCTGCCGTAGCTGATTATAACGTTTTTGTCGCCGATATTTCCGAAGTGATCTATCTTTCCGAGCGCTTTGAATTCGACGTCGTATTCGTTTTCTCCGCTCTTCGGGTATCTTATGATATAAACCCCTTCGCCGTCTATCGCCTTTTTAAAGCAAGCTTCAAGCGAATCAAAGCTGTCGGGCGAAAATACCTTCACGTTCGGCACGGAAAGCGTCATCGGGATATCGAAAATCCCGTGGTGCGTCGCGCCGTCGCTCCCGACCAAGCCCGCTCTGTCGAGCATCACGACGATATGTAGATTCTGCAATGCCGCGTCGTGTATAAGCTGGTCGTAAGCCCTCTGGAAAAACGTCGAATAGACCGCGAAAACGGGTATCATCCCCGCCGCCGCGAGCCCGCAACCAAACGTCATCGCGTGCTCTTCCGCTATTCCGACGTCGAAAAATCTGTCGGGAAATTTCTTTGAAAATTCCGAAAGCCCCGTTCCGTCGGGCATAGCCGCCGTTATCGCGGCTAACCGTCCGTCTTTTTCGGCGTAATTTATCATAATTTTCCCGAAACGCTCGGAAAAACTCTCTTTTTCGCTCTTCGGGATAATTCCTGTGTTTACGTCGAACCCTGAAACGCCGTGGAAAAGGTCGGGCCTCTCCTCCGCGGGAGCGTAACCCTTGCCCTTCGTCGTACATATATGCACGACGCTGCATTTCCCGTCCTCCGTCGCCTCTTTCAAAACGAGCTCGATAAGCTTCTCGTCGTTCCCGTCGAGAGGGCCATAATAGTTAAGTCCGAACTGTTCGAAAAAGTTTTCGCGCAAAACGAGCTTTTTAAAGCCGTTTTTGATTTTTCTCGCGAATTTTATCAAAAATCCCCCGATAAGCGGAATTTTCGCGAAAAATCTCTTTACTCTGTTTTTAAAACGGTAATATTTCGCGCTCGAGCGAAATTTCGAAAAATATCTGCTCATCCCGCCGACGCTTACCGAAATGCTCATATCGTTGTCGTTCAGAACGATAACTAATTTTTCCTTGTCGGCGCAGTTGTTCAAAGCTTCGTATATCATCCCGCCGGTGAAGGCTCCGTCGCCGACCACCGCCACGGTAAAAGCATCTGCGCCGCTTATCTTGTTCGCCGCCGCGATGCCCGCCGCCGCCGAAATGCTCGTCGAGGCGTGCCCCGTGCCGAAAGCGTCGTGCTCGCTCTCGCTCATCTTCGGGAATCCCGCGATGCCGCCGAACTTTCTTAAAGTGCCGAACTCTTCCCGTCTTCCGGTAAGAAGCTTGTGGACGTAGCTCTGGTGCCCGACGTCGAAAATGATCTTATCCTTCGGCGAGTCGAATATTCTGTGTAAAGCTATCGTCAGCTCGACGGCACAAAGACTGCTCGCGAGGTGTCCGCCGTTTTCCGCGACGGTCTCTATAAGCTTTTGCCTTATTTCCGAAGCAAGTTTCGGAATATCCTTCGCGTCGACCGCCTTGACGTCCGCCGGTGAATTTATCTTTTCGAGGATCATTTTCTTTCGCCCGTAACGCCCGGGCTGTCCTTTTTATTTTCTGAAAAGGCAAAGTACCTTTGCCGCGAATAATACGATTTCTTCGTTGTTGTTTATCGCTATCGACTTTCCGATAGCTTTAAAACCAACGGTGATCGCCGCGATAAGCGACGTCAAACAAAGCGTCAGCATAAACGCTATATCCGTGTCGAGTGATATGAAAAGCTTTAAAGCTATCCCCGCGCCCGTCGCGCCGCTGACTACGCCCGCGATGTCGCCTACGATGTCGTTGCAAAACGAGCTTACTTTTTCCGAGTTGTTAATAAGCCATACCGCTTTTTTGCCGGCTTTAAGCTTCCTTGCCGCCATCGAGTTGAACGAGCTTATGTCCGCCGTCGCCACGGCTAACCCGATAACGTCGAACACGATGCCTAAAAATATGACCAATACGAGCACGCACGCCGCCACGAAGATCGGTAAAACCTCCGTAACCTTGTCGCTCGCCGCCGAAAGCACGGCAGTGATCGTAAAACTCAGTAAAAACGCCGCCGCTATCCAGCCGCCGCTGCTCTTTTTCTTCTTTTTCTTTCTACTTCGGGGAACGCTGTCTTTCATTTTTGAAA
>JAZUJV010000265.1:0-6933 GCA_045642945.1 Eubacteriales bacterium
GGCTTCCTGCGTATTGATTACAAAAGATTGATATGGATTGGAATTGCCGATAGCGGAGGTCGTAAGTTCGGCTTTATCGTCGAAGGAAACGAGGACTTCATCGTCGCTGCGAAGAGCTTTAAGGTTGAAATCGCCGGTACGGTTTTCGTACATACGGATATAGTTAAGGATAGAGCCGCCGTAGAGCGTAGCATCGCCGAGGACGGACATCGTAACCTTATCTTTATCTATCGTAACCTTATAGGGATTGTTTGTAAGATTGAAATTATATACAGCGCTGCCTACGTTGCCGACGGCGTCGGTGGCGGTAACGAAAACGGTATGTCTGCCGAAGGAAAGCTTGTTAAGGTTGATTTTGGCGGTGTCTTTGCCGTCGACCTTAATAGTATAATCGCATTTTACGCTGTCTTTGACGTCAATGGTGAGATTGTCAAGACGGGAAAGATTGGCGTTTTGCGGAGCGGAAAAGGTTATTACGGGAGCGGTATTATCTACCGTTACGTTTTGTTTTCCTATGGATTTATCAGAAGAATCGAAAAATTCTATTTCATATTTACCGTCGGGGATATCTTTTGTATCTATTACGAAAGCACCGTCGACAACGGGCTTATCGAAAAGGATACCGACCATAAGCGGCGAGTTGGGCATAGAACCGCCTAAGCCCGTTTCGGCGAACCAGCCGTCGGCTATACGGATACCGTCTTTATAATCGACGTCTTTTATAGTTACGCCGGAATTGCCGACGATAGGAAGATAATACCTTGCTTTAGCGGGCATCTCGTCGCCGAAATTAAGGAAACGGACTTTGTTCAAATCGGTATCGTCGAGGTTGAAGGTGCCGTAAACGAGAGAGTCGTTATAAGCGGCATTGCCAGCGCCTATTACGACAAGAAGCTCGTTTTCGCCTTCGACAAGGTCGGAGGCTTTGAAGGTGATATTGTTATCGCCGTCGACCATTTTGGCGACGGTCTTACCGTTAATACGGAACTGGCTGTATTCGTTGGTACAGTCGCTGACGTTTATAAGAACATTAAAGGAAGGATCGGTGTTCTTTTCGTATTTTTTGCCGTTAAGCATAAAATAGTCGGCACCGTCGAAAGCGACGGCGGCCTCGGAGCCTGTAAGGATAATATCCTCCGCGTCCGCGAAAACGAAAGGCACGCAGAGAAGAACGAGTATACAGGACAGTATGAATGAAATAGACTTTTTCATATTCTCACACCTTAAAATAATATTTTATATATTATATAATTTTATTGACAATATGTCAAGTAAGATAACGGCAAATAAAATGAGTTAAATCTATTGAAAAATCGCGCATATATGTTATAATGTTTACAATATCAAAAAGAGGTTGTTTTATGAAAGTAAACGTTAAAAAATCAGTACTTATATTTCTTTTAGCCGCATTGCTGCTTTCGTCGTTTATCGGATGTGAATTATTTGAAAACGAAGAAAGCTCGAGCAGAAGCGAAGGTTCAGGCTCGACTATCGACGTAGTAAGCGAAACCGAAAGCGGTGATAACAGCGAAAACGTTTCGGAGGAAGAGAGCGAAGAAACTTCCGAAGCGGCGAAAGACACCGTTGTAAGCTTTCTCGCCTGCCCCGACAACATAATTCATCCGTCGGTATTTTACGACGCCATCAACAGAGCGGCGGAGAAAAACGGAACTTCGCCGAAATATACCGACCTCGCAAACGCGGATTACGATTTCTTCCCTATTTATGAATTCGTAAAAGACGCTATCGAAAAAGCGGACGTTTCTTATATAAACCAAGAGACTTTGGTAGGCGGAACGGCGGGCAGCATAAGCGGATATCCGAGATTCAATTCCCCCGACGCGATCGCTTATACAGATATCGCGCTCGGATTTGACGTAGTAAACGTAGCGCACAACCATATGCTCGATTCATCCACGGGCGCTTACCTTAAAAACTGCGCTGAATTGTTCGACCGCGAAGGACTTACCGTTATCGGTTATTATCCCGACAGCGACTCGACGAATATCATCCCCATAGTCGAAAGCAAAGGCATAAAGATAGCGTTTCTTGCTTATACTTACGGCACGAACGGAATTAAGCTTCAGGGCAACAGTTCTATCGTTATTCCCTACCTTGACAGAAATTTGGTTACGAAACAGGTCAAGCTTGCGAAGGAGCAGGCGGATTTCGTTATAGTATCCTGCCATTGGGGCAACGAGGATTCGTTTAACGCCGATTCGCAGCAGAAAGAGTATTCGGCGCTTATGACCGAACTCGGAGTTGACATCGTGCTCGGGATGCACCCTCACGTTATACAGCCGATGGAAATGAGAGAGAACGCTGACGGACACAAGACTCTCGTCGTTTATTCGCTCGGAAATTTCGTTTCGGGTATGGTAAGCGGAAAGAATATGCTCGCGGGTATGCTTTCGCTTGACATTATAAAAGACGGCGAAACGGGCGAGATTTATATGGACGCGGTACAGTTCATTCCCACGGTTACGCATTACGAAAAGAAGGACAAAGTGGCATCCAACGATACGGGATACAGAAATTTCAAAATATATTATCTTGACGATTATACCGAAGACCTTGCCGCGAAGCACGGCGTTGTGAATTACGAGCACAGCCACGATTCGACGCTCGTAGGCGGAAAATTCTCGCTCGCGAACCTTTATAACACGCTTTATAAGTACATTCCCGAGGAATTCCTTCCCGAAGAAGTCAAAAAGGCAGCGTAAAGCAGTTGGAATATTTTAAAATAGACGATAGTAATTATCAATCCTTCAAGTGCTTGGCGTATGATTATTACAAAAACGGCGAAGACGCGGAAACGCCCGATGATGATATTTATGCTTTTATCCGCACACTCTTTGAAATGATAGATTTCAGGCAGATTTTCGGGTATCTGGCATATATAGGCAAGCAGGCGGCAGGGTTTTGTATTTGGGGAATCGACGGCGAACACTTCCCTTTCAGCGAGATGCGCGGATACGGGACAATAATGGAAATCGGTATTGTAAAGTCGATGCAGAGAAAAGGTTTCGGAAAAGAATTCGTTTCTTATATTGAAGCGGATATGTTAAATAACGGCGTTGACAAATGTTACGTTTCCGCATACGGAAAAGCGCTGAAATTTTGGAGTTTATGCGGTTATGAAGCTATCGGAAAAACAGCCGGAAACGGATTGCCGCTTATGACGAAAGAAAACTTAATATAACAAGAGTATAGCAAAAACCGACCGGATAATCCGGTCGGTTTTTCGGTTATTTCTTATTTTTCGGGAATTACGTAGGAGCCGAGGACAGCTCTTTTAAGAAGAGCGTAGTCTCTGGTATCGATGATTTTGTTATTATTCAAATCGGCGGCGAGGGTCTGAGTTTTAGAAAGCTCGTAAGTGCCGAAATACGCGCGTTTGAGAAGCAGATAGTCGGCAGCGTCGATTTCGCCGTTTTCGTTGACGTCGCCGGGTTTATATGCAAGAGAGGGATCGGGAAGGTCGATTTTGAAGCTGCCGTAGGTTACGTGGTCGTAATCCTCATCGTCGGCGGCGCAAAGGGCGTAATAGCCCGTATCGGCGACGTAGTGAGAAGAAATCACTCCGCCTGCGCCTTCGGGCATCTGATATAAAGTCGTGGTCTCGAAGGTCTCGGGGTCCATGGCGACTATACCGTCGGTAACGCCGAAGAGAAGCTTTCCGTAAAGGCTGCCGAAGCCCATAAAGTAATCGTTTTCGAATTCGGCGTAATCGGTAACGCAGAATTCGGGGTCAAGAGAATAGACGATTTCTTCTTTGCAGGTATCTCTGTCGAAAGAATACATATCAAGCTCTATCGTATAGTAGTAATCGGTTCCGACAGGTGCCATTGCGGAGGCGGTCATACGCCAGCCGCAGTCGTCGTATTTGTCGTCGTCGCAATCGTGCTCGGATATATAGTCGTCGCCATGCTCGCCGTCGGCGGCAAACGCGTCGGCGGAAAGAAGGAAATAATCGTAATAAACTTCGCCGTAGGCGCAGAATTCGGGGTCATCCCATGTCGTGTCTACGTAGTACCATTCGCCGTCGAGCTCGACGATGTTCCAGATGTGATTGATCTTTTCGCTGTCGACGTAGCGGGAGTTTATGCCGACTCTTTCGAGAAGAGCATCGAAGAGAAGCGTATAGCCCTGGCAGACGCCTTTTCCCTGCATAAGCATATTATAGGCGTCGTAAATCTCTTCGTCATCGTCGTATTCGAAGTTTTCGCAGATATAGTTATGTATCCAAAGAATCTTGCCGAAATCATCGAGGTCGTCGGGCATATAGGAGATGATCTCGTCAAGCTTTTGGTTATATTTAACGGTAGCGGTTTTGGCTTCGGAAGCGGACATAAGATAAACGAATTCGTATTTGCTGACGTGGATATTATCCTTCGCCATCTGGAAATCTATCGCGGCATCGGAATAGAAAAGCTCCGGCGCGTTAAGCAGAAAGCGGAAGAAGACCTCGGCGGCTTCGTCTTCGTCGTATTTGTACTTGCTAATATCGAGAGTGGATTTGTGCTGTTCAAGAGCACTGCGGATCGCGGTTTCGAGTTCGGTTTCGGCGGAAGCGGAAAGGAACGGGAGAGACAGGATAAGGATAAACGCGGTGATAAGGATTGCTGTGAGTTTTTTCATTTTTTCCTCCGGAAAATTTTACGTCAGAGACGTTTTTCAAAGTTGCCCATAACGTTGATCCCGCTTTGTACGGAAACGAACGCCTGAGGATCGACTCGGCGGACGATCTTCATAAGCTGCGGTATTTCGTATTTCGAGACTACGGTGTAAAGCACACGGTTTTCATCACCCGTGAACGCACCGTACCCTTCCCAATATGAAACGCCGCGACGCATTTCGAGCATTATTGCATTCTGAATCTCAGCGTCGTTATGCTTTGAGAAAATCATAACTTCGCTGTTTATATTCTGGGTATGCACGCGGTCAAGCGTGAACATACTAATGCACTGGTAAATAAGAGTATAAATTATTCTTTCTATATTCGCCATAAGAATAAAAGCGCAGCCGTAGACGAATATATTGACTATCATATTGACTTTTCCGACGGTGGAAGAGGATTTTTTCGAGAAATAGACGCCCAAGACGTCGGCGCCGCCGCTCGATCCGCCGTTCTGTAGCATAAGTCCTATGCCGAATCCGGTAAGGATACCGCCGATTATACAGGAAGTAAGATGATCTTCGATGACCTGCGTAACCGGAATTACGGAGAGAAGGATCGTCTGTAACATCAGGCAGACGACGGTTTTTATTATAAAATCTTTGCCGGTTTGTTTACGTGTAAAATAAAGAACGGGGATATTGATTATAAGCGAGACGATACCTGCATAGTCGAAAGGAGGATTTACGCCGAGATACTGACGCATAAGAGTTCTTATGATCTGTGCCATACCCATAAAGCCGCCGCTGTAAAGGTTTACGGGGACTATGAATATATTCAGACCGAACGCGTAGATTGCTGTGCCCACGAGGATCATCGCGGCTTTTTTAATATCCTGTTTTGTGAATCGCGTAAGTAATTTGTTCATAAGCGCCTCGACGCTTCAACGTCTGTTTTTTTTGGGATTATCGGAAAAAGAAGAAATCTTTTTGGCACACTCGAAGGAAATTATGGATATCGCGCTGCACGCGGGCAGCGAATAGTGGCAATCGCGCGGATATTTGATTTTTATGGTCAAATCGGAAATATCGAGAATCTCTTGCTTTATGCCGCGTCTTTCGCCGCCGAAAATAAGGCATAACGGCTTTTTGACGTTCGCGCGGTAAAGATCTTTGGCTTTCTCGGTTTTTGCGGTAGAGGCGATCATATAACCGTTTGCTTTAAGCGTACGGCACGCCTCGGCAAGATCGGGAACGCAGCAGGCTTTTATCAGTTCGGAAGCGCCGGCGGAAGAGCGGATAACCGTATCGCTCGCGGTGAAGAAATTCCTTTCGGGAAGTATTACCGCGTCGCAGCCTGCGGCGTAAAGCGAGCGTAGAGCGTAGGCGAAGTTGAAGGGGTCTTCAATTCCGTCAAGCATCGCGATATATCCGTTTTTCATCGACAGGACTTCGTCGGCGGGAGTGAATATTCTTTCGCCGACCTCGGCGGCTATGCCGCCCGCGTTGGCGTTTTGCATCAGCTCGTTAAACGCTTCTTCGCTTATAAGCTCGTATTTCACACCGCTGTTTATAAGCGCGGAATACTGACGTTTTTCGGGCTGATGGTAGTCGGAGCGCATAACCGTATCGAAGCGGTTGCGCTCGAGATAGATTTTATAGATTTCTCTGCTTTTGGCTTCGAGAACGCTTTTTACCGAGACGAAGCCGCCGAGTATGGTTTTATCCATTTTTGATTTCTCCGATGATTTCGTTGAGTGCGGGCAGATAATCACCCGAAACGGCGTTGACCGAATAGCATATAGTCAGAACATCGTCGTATTCGCGTACAGCGAGAAAATCTTGTAAATTGCCGCCGTATAGTTCGGGATTTATATAGTCGATTTTTGAATAATGAGACATCAGGAACGGGATTACGGGACAGGCGGAGGAATCGCCGATTATAAGAAGGCTGCCGCCGGCGGCGTTGGTGTTTATCTCGTATCTTCCCGCTTTTCTGCCGAGGAAAACGTTATATCCGTCGTTTACGGTAACGTTATTGCGGCAGACTTCGTAATCTGAATATATAGTGTCTCCGCTGTAAACTTTTAACACGCTTCCGACGGAGGCGAGCGGAAAATATACCGTCAGCTCGTCGGGGTCTTTTTCCATAGAAGGAGATTTTGTGGCTTTATAAAAACTTCCGAGAAAATCCTTACCCTCGCTATTATCAAAGTTGCCGATAGAATAAGGCGTCTTCCCTGCCTCTTTGCAGAATAAGGAATACGCGGTATAAGCGGCGAGCGGTGTCCAGTTCGAATCGGTACGGAAAAAGAC
>JAZUJV010000266.1:0-9037 GCA_045642945.1 Eubacteriales bacterium
CCCGATTTCCACCAGCCCGCCTTCTTCGGCACTTTGACGATTGAATAATTTTTTATTGTATACCATACTTTTTTCGAGAAAAAAGTATGCAAAAAAGCTTTAAATGCCGCGAAAGTAAACTTTCGCGGTATTTTTTTACAATTAAATCGTTCGCACAGCGAACTTCCGTTAATTTGAAATTTGGAATTATTCCGCGAAGCGCACCGAATACCAAAAAAGAAGAGGCTCTCGCCTCTTCTTTTCATTTTATCCGATCGTAATATTTACTATTGCGGTCTTTGTGCAGGTATGCCCATCGGTTATACAAAATTCAAAGCTATCCGTGCCCGCGTAATCTTCCGGCGGGAAGTAATAGAACGTGCCGTCGGCGTTAAGCATTATCGCGCCGTAACGCGGCGAGAGCGTGATCTGGATTTTGCCGAGAAGGAGTTCTTTTTCGATATCGAGCGTGAACTTCTTTTTCTCGTTGACCTTACATTCGAACGCGAACGGGCTTCCGCTTATCTCGACTTCCTCGATAGACGAGGGCGCGTATTTTTCCTTCGCGTAGAGATAAACGTCGTCGTAAAGCTTTCTTAAATTCTCTTTCGGAGAATTGCAGGAAGCGGCGAACGCGCCGGGGAGACCGTTTTGATAATAGATCTTGACGGCGTTCATATATCCCGTATCGGCGCCTGCTATCATATATTCGGTGAAGCGGGCGAAATCCTGAGCGTTGTTGACGTCGTTCATTTCCATTTCGACGCACATACCAAGCGATTTGGTCTGTTCGGCGGTGGTATAGAGAACGGCGGAGGTCGCGTTATCGTTGAACATATAGTTCGGCTGCATACAAGCGAGGTCGAAGCCGAGGGCTTCCCAATCCATATAGCCCGAAGCCTGCTGGTAAGGTATCCAGAAAAGCTTTTTGCCAAGCTTATGGGCGTAATCCGAGGCAAATCTGATAAGCTCGACCTCGTGGGGATCGCTGTAGGTTATGGATTCTTCGAACCAATAATAGCCGCAGAAATCGAGGTTTTCGTATTCGCCCTCGTTAAAGCGGCGAAGCTCCTCGTCCATTATCCATTTTATCGCTTTTTTGCGGTCCTCGATATTATCGAAGACTTCGTCTTTGCCGTCGCCGTCCACGTCGCCGAAGACGTTCGTTTCGTCGTTCACCGTCGGGAAGGTATAGAGTATGGACGTAAAGACTTTAAGCTTATCATCGACGCCGAGCTCGGAGAAAACTTCGTCCGCGGCGGCTTCGAGAGCGTCCATATTGCGGTCTTCGTAATAGATATCGTCGAGATAGATATTCCAGCCCGTCAGCTTCTGTGCCTGCGCGCTGTAATTGAAGCGGGTATAAGGCAGATAGAGGAAGCCGTCGAACATCGTATCGACAAGCTTTCCGTCTTTATCGTAATAGCCGACGTAGGGGAGGTATTCCTCCTTCGACGCCAAGCCGCTTTCGGTGGAATTGCCCGCGTCGGACGGGAGGCAGTTATAGGAAAGGATTATATTGTGTACGCCGCAGAAATCGGCGGGCATAATATATTTTCCCGCGCCTTCGTTTCCGCCGCCGCCTTCGCTGTCGGGAGTGATATCGGAAGCGCCCTTGACGTTGCGGTAACCCGAAACCTCAAATTCGGAGATATAGGTGTGTACGTTTACGAAGAAGCTCAAGCGCACGAAGCGCGCTTTATAAAGCTTATCGAAGGTCGCGCTGACCTCGACTATCGCGTGTTCGTCGAGCGCGGAGACGTTTTCCTGTTTAAAGACGGTCTGCCAATCCTTCCCGTCCTTCGAGAGAGCGACGGTTACGTATCTCGGAAGGTTTACGCCCGCGTCTCCGTCGCGCAAGAAATCGGCACAGAAGCCTTTTACCGCGGAAATTTTACCTATATCGAAATAAATATTCCTGTAATCGCCGCGGGTGAAATGGACGAACGCGCTGTCGGAATAGGATTTCACAGTGGCTTTTCTGCCGTCGGTGAGCGGGCTCATATTGGCGGTATTATACCACGCGGTAGCGAAATCCGGGGTGAAGAGCGCTTCGCAGGAGGCTGTCGGAGTCGTTCCGGAAACGAGGTTTACGACGTTCGCCGTCTTGCCTTCGGGCCAGAATTCCTCGGTATCGGCGGTGGGAATACCCTTAAAACCGTAGTATTCGTCGCCGACCGTTCCGGTGGGTTTGCCTTCGCCTTTATATTCGTCGTTATAGGCGATGACCTCGACTTCGCCGACGAAGAGCCAGACGTTGCCGGGCGCGGCGGTCTCGATCCTTAAATATTCGAAGCTGACGCCGCCCTGGAGGTAGAGCGCCATATCTATCGCGGCACCCTCGACGGGGGTCTGTTCGCGGTAAGCCGTGCCGATAAGGTCATAGCTCTTGCCGTCTTTGGAGATATAATATTTAACGTAAGCGGGAGCGGCAATGCCGTAATCCATATAATGAAGGACGTGGGTATGGAGCTCCAATATATTTTCGTAGACATCGTCGAGGTCTAAATCTATCACGAGTATCTCATGGCTCGGGCTGTTATAGCCCGCCCAGACGTCTTTCGCAAATCCCGCGGGGATTTTTCCGTCGGTAAGGAGCGCGCCGCCCTTATCGGGATAATCGGAATGAGACGCACGCGAAGTGTCGTAATCTTTTTCAAAAGCGACGTTTACGCGAGTCTGACTTTTATCGACGTTTGCGGAAAGGAGAGAATCTATTTTTTTGGTATATTCCGTGGCGTTTTTCGGCTCGGGCTTTACGCTTTCCTCGGCGGAAGTTTCGGCTTGGGAGCTCGTCTCGTTACCGCCGCAGCCGACGGCGAAAAGCAGGCAAAGCACGAGGAAAATGCAGACTGTATATTTAAGTTTCATAATTTTCTCCGTTTGGTAATAAAAAAGGGCTGTAAAAAACGAGTTTTTACAGCCCCCGTTAAAGTTATATCAATAACTTAAGCGTAGACTTCGATTTCGTTGAAGAACATCCAAACGCCGCCTTCACCGCAGGTGATTTCTACTTTTACGTACTGAGCGGAAACAGCGTCGAAGGAGCCTTCGGCCCAAGCGGGATCGCTGTCGGACGGGAGGTTGAGTTTGCCGACTTTGGTGAAGTTCTTGCCGTCGGTGGAAACGGAAACCTGGATCTTCTTAGCGGCGGTGATGCCGGAAGTGTTGGCGTTCCAGAGGTGAACTCTTACGGAGTTAACGTCGTAAGCTTTGCCGAGGTCGATAACGAGGGTGCCGACGCCGTCAACGGCGGTGCTTGCGGGGCTGTTGGGGTTGTTGAGGATGGCGAACCAGGTGTCGTCATAGTTCTTGTCGTCGGAAGCGAGACCGTCGGTAAGTTTAGCGGCGTATTTGGTAGCGCCTTCAACAACGGCGGGTTCAAGACCGGTGTAGGACTTATTGAGAGCTACGTTAGTACCGGTAACGTCAACGTCTGCCTGAGATTCGTCTTCGGAGGGTTCTTCGGAAGGTTCTTCAGAGGGTTCTTCGGAGGGCTCTTCGGAGGGTTCTTCAGAAGGTTCTTCGGAAGCTGCTTCGGAAGATTCGGCAGCGGATTCAACAACGGATTCTGCTTTGGATTCAGCTTCGGAAGAAGTTTCTTCTTCACCGCAGGAAGCGAGAACGAAGCAGGAGAGAGCGAGGATAAGCGCGAGAACGAGTGCTATTTTTTTCATGTTTTTCTCCTTTTATTATGCAAGCCTGCCCGCAGAAAATACGGGCAGGTAAGCTATTTGAAAATTATTCGCCGTAAACTTCGATTTCGTTAAGGAAGGTCCATACGCCGCCGACGGTAACGTCGATCTTAACGTACTGAGCGTTAACTGCTTCGAAAGTGCCTTCAGCCCAAGCGGGAGCGGTTTCGGTCGGAAGGTTGAGTTTGCCGACTTTTTCGAATTTCTTGCCGTCGGTGGAAACAGAAACGTTGATCTTCTTGGCGGAAACGATGCCGGAGGTCTCGGCGTTCCAGAGGTGAACTCTTACGGAGTTGACGTCGTATGCTTTGCCGAGGTCGATGATGATGGTGCCGACGCCGTCGGTGCAGTTGCTTGCATCGTTAGCGGGGTTGTAGTAAAGGCCGAACCAGGTAGCGTCGTATTTGTCTTCGTCGGAAGCGACACCGTCGGTAAGGTTGGCGGAGTAGCCGGCAACGGAAGCGACTTCTGCGCCGGAGTATTTCTTGTTGAGCGCTACGTTGGTACCGGTAACGTCAACGTCAGCCTGGGATTCTTCTTCGGAGGGTTCTTCGGAAGGCTCTTCGGAGGGTTCTTCGGAAGATTCGGCTGCGGATTCAACAACGGATTCTGCTTTGGATTCAGCTTCGGAAGAAGTTTCTTCTTCACCGCAGGAAGCGAGAACGAAGCAGGAGAGAGCAAGGATAAGCGCGAGAACGAGTGCTATTTTTTTCATGTTTTTCTCCTTTTTTATTATAAAGAGGTTTTATTATTCGCCGTAAACTTCGATTTCGTTAAGGAAGGTCCAGCAGACCTGGCAGGTGAAATCGAATTTGACGTACTGACCTTCTGCTGCGTCGAAGGAGCCTTCAGCCCAAGCGGGATCGTTGCCGGAGGGGAGTTTGAGCTTGCCGAGTTTGGTGAAGGATTTGCCGTCGGTGGAGACGGAAACTTCGATCTTGGAAGCGGGCATAATGCCGGAAGCGTTGCAGTTCCAGAGGTTTACTCTTGCGGCATTGACTTTGTAGGCTTTACCGAGATCGATGACGATGGCAGCTTTGCCGCCGTCAGCAACGGTGTTTGCGGGGTTGCCATCTTTATTGTAGTAAAGACCGAACCAAGTGCCGTCGTAAGCGCCGGCGTTAGCGGCTTGACCGTCGGTAAGCTTAGCGTTGTATTTGCTGGGCTCGCCGCTGATAATGGCGGGATCGCCGCCGGTGTAGGATTTGTTGAGAGCAAGGTTGGTGCCGGTTACGGGAGCATCGGAGGTTTCGGCTTCGGAGGGCTCTTCGGAAGGTTCTTCGGAGGGCTCTTCGGAGGGTTCTTCAGAGGGTTCTTCGGAGGGTTCTTCGGAAGCCGCTTCGGAAGCTTCTTCGGAAACTGCTTCGGATTCAACTACGGATTCCGCTTTGGATTCGGCTTCGGAAGAGGTTTCTTCTTCGCCGCAGGAAGCGAGAACGAAGCAGGAGAGAGCAAGGATGAGCGCGAGGACTAAAGCGAGTTTTTTCATCAAAAATCTCCTTATGATAATTTATTAGCGATTGCATTATACTACAACTAAAACCGTATGTCAAGAGTTTTTCGCTTTTACGGGGCGTTTGAAACGCGTGCGCTGCGGGGCGAAAGAGATAATTTTCAATTATTTATATATAGGGGCAAAAATTTCCGCGTTTAATTTTCAAAAAGCTATTGCAATATCGAAAAAATCAATGTATAATTCTATATTGGTGATATTTATGATGAACAAAACTATCAAAATCGCGCTCGACGGTCCTTCCGGATCGGGAAAAAGCACTCTCGCGAAGCTTCTTTCGAAAAAATACGGCTTCGTTTATATCGACACTGGCGCGCTTTACCGCACCATCGGGCTTTTCGTCGCGGAACATTCGCTCGAAAGCACCGACAGAGACGGAATAGTAAAATTACTCCCCGAGCTGAAGCTTGACATCAAGCTTGAAAACGGCGGCGGGCAGACCTATCTCGGTTTACGCGCAGTCGGCGACGAGATAAGAACTCCGCTTATCTCGAAATACGCGTCCGACGTCTCGAAGATTCCCGAGGTAAGAGAATTTTTGCTTGACACCCAGCGCGTCATCGCCGAAAACCACGACGTCATTATGGACGGGCGCGACATCGGCACGGTGATTTTGCCGAACGCGCAGGTAAAACTTTTCGTCATCGCGTCGCCCGAGGCGAGAGCGAGAAGAAGATTTATCGAGCTTACCGAGGAAAAAGGCATAAATACCACTTACGAGGAAGTGCTCGCGGATATGAAATGGCGCGACGCGAACGACGCCGAAAGAGACGTCGCCCCCTGCGTTCCCGCCGAAGACGCGATACTTTTCGACAACTCCGATTACACTATCGACGAAATGGTCGAAAAAGCGGCGGAGATTATTGACGGTATTATCGGAAAATGAGTTTGTTTAAATTTTTACGTTTCATCGCGAGAAGCTACGCTAAAATATTTCTCGGCATGAAGGTCGTCGGCAAGGAAAACGAGCCGAAGGACAGAAATTTCATCGTCATCGCGAACCATTCGGTTTACGACGATCCGATGTTCGTTTTATACGCGCTCGACGTAAAGGCGAGATTCGTCGCCAAAGCCGACCTCGCGGAGCATAAAATTTTCAAGCCGCTCGCGAAGCTTATGAACGTCATAACGATACACCGCGGCGAATCGGACATAGCCGCTTTGAGAAAGACGCTTGACGCTTTGAAAAACGGCGACAGCATCGCCATATTCCCTCAGGGGACGCGTATGCCGGGAGTTTTCCCCGAGGCATCGCAGGCGCAGGCGGGCGTCGGGCTTATCGCTTCACGCGGGAAAGTCCCCGTATTACCCGTTACGCTTTGCTTTAAAAAAGACCACCCGAGAATTTTTAATAAACTTACCGTCAACATCGGCAAGCCGATAGAATACGAGGAGTATTCGGCGGCGGGAAATTCCCACGACGTCGCCAGATACGTTTTTTCGAAGGTAGAAGAAACCTTCAAAGATTATAGGAATGGCTGATATCAAAATCGTCGGCGGCTTCTGCTTCGGAGTGAAGCGGGCTACCGTGATGATAGAAAAAGAAATAAGCACCGGAACGAAAAGCATTTTCTGTATCGGCGAGCTTATACACAACAGAATATTTACCGATTCTTTAAGAAGACGCGGCGTTACCTTTATCGACCCGTCGGACATAACTTCCCTGCCCGAAGGCGCGACGGTCTTTATCCGCACGCACGGGATACCGAAGTCGGTTACCGATACGCTCGACGCGAAGTCGATAAAATACACCGACGCCACCTGTCCTTTCGTCAAAAAAATCCACACCATCGCCGAGAATTGCCCCGACGGCAAGGTTTTTATAGTCGTCGGCGACGCGGGACACCCCGAGGTCGAAGGCATAATCAGCAGAGCGAAAAGCGAAAGTTTGGTATGCGGCAGCGCTCTCGAGGTCGAGCAAGCGATAAAAAAGCTTGCATCGGAGAACAAAAAAGCGATTTTCGCCGTACAGACCACCTATTCGCAGGCCGAATGGGACAGATGCCGTGCGATTATCGAAAAACTGTCGCCCGAAAGCGAGATTTTCGACACTATCTGCAACGTTACCGAAACGAGACAGAAAGAAACGCGCGCCATAGCTTCGGAAAGCGAGCTTACCGTCGTCGTCGGCGGGAAGAACAGCTCGAACACGCAAAAGCTTTTCGAGGTAGCGAAGGAAGTATGCGGCGAAGTTATTAAAATAGAATCGGCAGAAGAGCTTGACTGTTATACGGCGAGTCTGCGCCGGAAACATAAAATCGCAATAGCCGCCGGAGCCTCGACGCCCGACGGAATAATACAGGAGGTTTACAACAAGATGGCAAACATCGCAAATGAGGAACTCAGCTTTGCCGAGATGCTCGAACAGACATTCAAAACTTTAAATACAGGTGAAAGGGTAACCGGAATCGTATCCGCTGTCAATCCTGCCGAGATCAAAGTTGATCTTGGTACGAAGCATACGGGAATTCTCCCGTACGACGAAATTACCGACGACAGCGGCGTCGATCTCAACGAGCTTTTTAAAGTCGGCGACGAGATCGAAGTTATATGCGGTAAGTTCAGCGATTCCGACGGAACAGTTCTTCTTTCCAAAAAGAAGATCGACCAGCACAAGTATTGGGACGGCATCAAAGCGGCATCCGAATCCGGCGAATCGCTCACCGGTACGATCAAAGAGATCGTTAAAAACGAAAAGGGCTACGCCGGCGTTATAATCGGCTACGGCCCCAACAAGGTCTTTATCCCCGCTTCCCAGACCGGTATCCCCAAAGGCGAAGAGCTTGACTCTCTTAAAGGTCAGACCGTCAATTTCAGGATCATCGACGTCAACGACCAGAGAAAGAGAGCCGTCGGCTCGATCAAATCTTCCGCGAGAGCTACCCGCAAAGCCGCTGAAGAAGAATTCTACAACACCGCCAAAGAAGGCGACAAGTTCGAAGGCAAGGTCCGCGCTCTTACCAACTACGGCGCGTTCATCGACCTCGGTCCCGTCGACGGTATGCTTCACATTTCCGAAATGACCTGGGGCAGACTTAAAAAGCCGTCCGAAATATTCAAGGAAGGCGACGTCGTAAGCGTTTATATCAAAGCTATCGACAAAGAAGCGAAGAGAATCTCCCTCGGCTACAAGACCGAAGAGAACGATCCGTGGAACATCTTCCAGAAGAACTACAAGATCGGCGACGTCGTTGATGCTACCGTCGTTTCAATCATGCCCTTCGGCGCGTTCGCCGAGATCTTCCCCGATTTCGACGGTCTTATCCACATAAGCCAGATCTCCGACAAGCCCGTTTCCAACCCCGCAAGCGTACTTAAAGTCGGCGACAAGGTTACCGTTAAGATCACCGCCGCAGATTTCGAAAGAAGAAGACTTTCCCTTTCGATAAAGGCACTTCTTGAAAACGACGTCGAAGCCGAAGCCGCCGCTGAAGCGGAAGAAGCTCCCGTCGAAATAGCCGAAGCTCCTGCCGAAGCTCCTGCCGAAGCTCCCGCTGAAGCACCTGCCGAAGAAGCAAAAGACGCTGAATAATGAAACACAAAAAAGACCGCTTCGGCGGTCTTTTTTTTTTGCGTTGACGGGATTTTAGCCGCCGCTACTGGAAAGACAGAAAAAGAGCCGTGCAAAAAGCACGTCTCTTTTGTTCACGCGATTTTACTTAGCCCGAAGTTATTTAGGCTGGACGATTTCGTAGGTTTTAAGACAATGACGTTTGAGAAGGAGATAGCCCGCCGCATTGCCCTTGCTGTCGCCGTTGATATCGCCGCATGCAAGAGCTTCGCCTTCGAGAGTGTAGGTCTTGAGGCAATGACGTTTGAGAAGCATATAGTCTTTCGCGTCGATCTTGCC
>JAZUJV010000267.1:0-4932 GCA_045642945.1 Eubacteriales bacterium
GCAGCGCCCGATTTTTCGCGCCGCAGCAAAAGCGGAGGAGCGAAAAAGCGCTCGGCGCAAGCCGTGAGCCGCGCCCTACATTGGGTATCGGGTATCCAAATATAATAAAATCCATTGCAAAGCAATGTTCCCGCCGCTGAATGCTGAATGCTTTTCTTGCCGGGGGGACGTAAGAAAATCGTGTGAATCGAGGAAACGAGCTGCGAGCGCGGTGCTTCGTTCAAAGAACAAAAAACGCAAAAAAGAAAAAAACGGGCACAAGTGCCCGTTTTCGATTTTATTGGATAATTGCTTTTTTACGAGCGCGGAAGCGCGAGCTTTAAAAGCTTTTTCGCCTGCCTTTTTCTCGAAAAAGGCAGGTCTGCGCCGCATCACTTAGCCCCTGAGTTTTTCGTCGATGGATTTGGCGGCAGTTTTCCCGGCGCCCATGGCGAGGATAACCGTCGCCGCGCCGGTAACGGCATCGCCGCCGGCATAGACGTTTGCGCGGGAGGTGAGTCCCGTTTCGTCGGCGACTATACAGCCGTGTTTTTCGGTCTCGAGGCCTTTTGTGGTGGATTTTATAAGCGGGTTTGGCGAAGTGCCGATAGCCATTATTACGCAGTCGACGTCGAGGACGAATTCACTTCCCTCTTTGACGACGGGGCGTCTTCTGCCGCTCGCGTCGGGCTCGCCGAGTTCCATTTCGACGCATTCCATTCCGCAAACGAAGCCGTTTTCGCCTTTGAGGATTTTGGTCGGGTTGGTGAGAAGTTTGAAGATAACGCCTTCTTCTTTGGCGTGTTCGACCTCCTCTTTTCTGGCGGGGAGTTCGTTTTCACCGCGGCGGTAGACTATATAGACTTCGTCGGCGCCGAGACGTTTGGCGCATCTCGCGGCGTCCATAGCGACGTTGCCGCCGCCGCAGACGGCGACTTTTTTGGCGTGGTATATGGGGGTGGCGCTGCCTTCGCGGTAGGCTTTCATAAGATTTATACGGGTAAGAAATTCATTGGCGGAATAGACGCCTTTGAGGTTTTCGCCTTCGATCCCCATAAATCTCGGGAGTCCCGCGCCGGAGCCGATATAGACGGCCTCATAGCCCATTTCGAAGAGCTCGTCGACGGAGAAGAGTTTTCCGATAACGCAGTCGGTCTTTATCTCGACGCCGAGCGCTTTGAGCGTTTCGATCTCGCGGGCGACGATGGCTTTCGGGAGACGGAATTCGGGGATTCCGTAGACGAGAACGCCGCCGGCGACGTGCAGAGCTTCAAAGACGGTAACGGAATAGCCTTTTTTGGCGAGGTCGCCCGCGCAGGTCAGACCGGAGGGGCCGGAGCCGACGACGGCGACTTTATGTCCGTTGGAGGCGGGTTTTTCGGGGAGCTCTTTGGAGTTGGCGTTATGGTAATCGGCGACGAAGCGTTCGAGACGGCCGATAGCGACGGGTTCGCCTTTTATGCCTCTGACGCAGTTATGCTCGCACTGGGTCTCCTGCGGGCAGACGCGGCCGCAGACGGCGGGAAGCGAGCTTTGGCGGGTGATGACTTTATAAGCTTCCTCGAAGTTGCCCTCGGCGACTTCTTTTATGAATTCGGGGATGGAAATATTGACGGGGCAGCCGGAAACGCAGGGGTGGTTTTTGCAGTTAAGGCAGCGTTTCGCTTCGTCTATCGCCTGCTCTTCGGTATAACCGAGCGCGACCTCGGAGAAATTTTTATTTCTGACGTCGGGAGATTGAACGGGCATTTCGTTCTTTTTAAGCGACATATTCGGCATTATTCGTTACCTCCTTTATTTAAAAGGTTGCAGGTCTCTTCGTAGGCGTGGCGCTCGAAATCACGGTACATCGAGCCGCGGTCCATCGCCTCGTCGAAATCGACGAGATGACCGTCGAAATCGGGGCCGTCGACGCAGGCGAATTTCGTTTCGCCGCCGACGGTGAGACGGCAGCCGCCGCACATTCCCGTTCCGTCTATCATGACGGGATTCATACTGACTATCGTTTTGACGCCGTATTCTTTGGTGAGCTTGCAAACGAATTTCATCATTATAAGAGGTCCTATCGTGATGACTTCGTCGTACTGTTCGCCGCTTTCGATAAGCTTTTTGAGCGCGTCGGTAACCAAGCCCTTTTCGCCCGCCGTACCGTCGTCGGACATAAGGACATATTTATCGCTGACGGCTTTGAATTCATCCTCGAGGATAACGAGGTCTTTGTTGCGGAAGCCGACTACCGAATGGACCTCGGCGCCGCTTTCTTTAAGCGCTTTGGCAACGGGGAGCGCTATCGCGCAGCCGACGCCGCCGCCTACGACGGCGACTTTTTTAAGACCTTCGAGTTCGGTAGCTTTGCCGAGAGGTCCGACGAAATCGGAGATATATTCGCCCTCTTTTTTGGCGTCGAGAAGCTTAGTCGTCGCGCCGACTATCTGGTAGATTATCGTAACCGTGCCTTTTTCGCGGTCGTAATCGGCAACGGTAAGCGGTATCCTTTCGCCGTCGTCGTTGACGCGAAGGATTATAAACTGCCCCGCGAGCGCTTTTTTGGCGATATCGGGGGCTTCGATGACCATACGGGAGACCGTAGGGTTGAGGCTTTGTTTGGAAACGATTTTAAACATAATTGCTCCGAAAATGAAAGAAATTTTTATTTTCCTGCATTATATCACCGAATCACGCGAATTTCAACCGTTTTTTCTTGATTTTCGGATTATTATATAGTATAATCGTTTTGTATATTCAAAAAGAGGTAGATTATGGGACTTGTTTTAAGAAACGTGAAGCTCATCGGTGTCGAGGGCATCACGCATATTTATATTGAAAACGGAATTATCGCAGCTATCGGCGAGGAGCCGAAGGATTTTACCGAGGACGAAAGGATAGATTGCCACGGGCATATAGCGATCCCCGCGTTTATAAACGCGCACACGCACGCTTATATGACGGTATTCCGCAACACGGCGGACGATATGCCTTTTTATAACTGGCTTTTCGAAGGCGTTATGCCGAAGGAAAACAGGATGACGAAGCAGCAATCCTATTGGAGCTCATTACTCGGATGCGCCGAGATGATAAGGCACGGCACGGGGACTTATTGCGATATGCACATGTTCTCGGGGGCTTCCGAGGAAGCGGCTTTGAAATCGGGCATGCGCGCCGTGATGACGAGGGGGCTTTCCGGCTCCGACGGCGGCGACAGAAGATTGAACGAGCAGTTCGCCGAGATGGATATTTACGGCGGGATAGACACTTTGACGTTTATGCTCGCTCCGCACGCGATATATACCTGCGACGAGGAATATCTTAAAAAAATCGTGAAAATCGCGAACGAAAAGGATATGGATATTCACGTTCATATTTCGGAAAGCGTTACGGAAATAAACGACTGCTTAAAAGACCACGGATGCACGCCCGTAAAATATCTTGACTCTCTCGGGCTTTTCGAGAGGAAAACGCTTGCGGCGCATTGCGTTCAGGTTACGGACGAAGACATAGAAATTCTCGCGAAAAAGGGAGTTTCGGTGGCTTTGAACCCGAAGAGCAATTTAAAGCTCGGGAACGGGATAGCGCCCGTAAAAAAGATGTACGACGCGGGGATAAACCTTTGTATCGGGACGGACTCGGCGGCGTCGAACAACGCTTTGAATATGTTTACCGAGATGAATTATACCTCGATGCTTCACAAGGGCACGAACGGCGACAGCACGGTCATATCGGCGAAAGATTCGTTTGAGTTCGCGACGGTGAACGGCGCGAAGGCTTTAAATATCGAAAAGCTCGGAAAGATCGAAGTCGGGTATAAGGCGGACATAAGCATTATAAACACCGACGTTCCGCAGATGAAGCCGCTCGCGAAGGACGTATATCCGTCGCTGGTATACTGCGCGGCCGGAAGCGAGGTCGACACGGTCATCGTAAACGGAAAAGTGCTTATGAAGGACAGGATACTTCTTACCATAGACGAAGAAGAACTATACTACGAAATAAACAAAATCGCGGAGGAATTATAATGGCATATCACATCAAGGACGTTTCGCTTTGGGAAAGCGGAGAAACGAAAATACAATGGGTAAAGGGCAATATGCCGCTTCTTCGCGGTATCGAAGAGGAATTTTCGAAGACGAAGCCTTTTAAGGGTTTACGCATCGCGCTTTCGGTCCACCTCGAAGCGAAGACGGCTTATCTTTGCAGAGTCATGGCGGCGGCGGGCGGAGAAATGTATATCACTGGAAGCAACCCGCTTTCGACGCAGGACGATGTCGCGGCGGCACTCGTTCACGGCGGACTTTCGGTTTTCGCCACGCACGGATGCACCGACGAGGAATACGACGAATGTATCGACAGAGTTATCGTCGAGGGCAGGCCGAACATTATCATCGATGACGGCGGAGATTTGGTAAACAACATTCACAACAAGCACCCCGAGCTTTTGGGAAACGTCATCGGCGGATGCGAAGAGACCACGACGGGTATTATAAGATTGCACGCCATGGCGAGAGACGGGGCTTTGAAGTTCCCGATGGTGCTCGTCAACGACGCGGACAGCAAGCATCTTTTCGATAACCACCACGGCACGGGTCAGTCCTCATGGGACTCCATCATGTTCAACACCAACGTCATGCTTTCCGGCAAGACCATCGTCGTCGCGGGCTACGGCAACTGCGGCAGCGGCATCGCCCTGCGTGCCAAGGGCATGGGTGCGAACGTCATCGTCACGGAAGTGAATCCCCACCGTGCGCTCGAGGCCGCCATGGACGGTTTCCGCGTGATGCATATGGACGACGCCGCAGCGCTGGGCGATATTTTCGTCACCGCCACCGGCTGCCGGGACGTCATCACCCGCCGTCATTTTGAAAAAATGCGCAATGACGCCATCGTGGCCAACTCCGGTCACTTTGACGTGGAATACAACCTCCACGACCTCGCCGATCTCGCCGTCGAACACTGGGA
>JAZUJV010000268.1:0-3816 GCA_045642945.1 Eubacteriales bacterium
ATTTTCTGCCTTCGTCGGTGACGTATATGCTGATCCCATCATAATTACGCGGTATATCAAGCGACGATACGTCATAATCGAACGCCTTGTTCTCGCGGGTCGAATAAACGACGATGCTTTCGGAACCATACTGACGGATATAATAGTATTCGCCCCATTCGGTCCACGCCTCGATATTGTCGGCGATCAATACTTCGTCGCCGCCGAAAAGAGGGGCGGCGAAAAAGGAATAAATGCCGTAGTCAAGCCGTTTTTCAACTTCATATTTTTCGTAGGTTTCAAGCTCGTATTCGCCGGTCACGTCACTCAGATCGCTCAGCTTCAGGACTTTTCCACCCGCCTGATCTCTGACCACCACGGCGTCGCCGTTCTCGGTAAGGCGCACGATCCTGCCTCTGCCGTCGAAGATCGAGCCGGACCCGACGTCATAGAGCTTCCAACTCGCGTTCACGGTGTCCCAGCCGGAATTTTCACCGGTGAGCGTCTGCGGCGCATAGAAGATGATCGTTTTCCCGCCGTTGGCGAACACGGTGTATCCGCGGTACCCGACGGGAATCGCCGTCTCTCTGCCGTAAGAAGTTTCATAAACGAATACGGTGAATTCGCCGTCGATCTCAGCGCAGTTCACGATGCGTTCGCCGTCGTCAGATACCGCAAGTATATCACGCATCGGAATCCTTCTAAGATCGCCGGAGGCTATATTCATTAAATACCGTTCGTTCGCGTCTACCGGAATCGCCGCTTCACCCGCTTCGTCCGTTATATAATCGGTGTGGATATAATCGAAAATGCAATAATCTCCGAATCCTCCGAACGTTATATTCCCGATAACGCGCGTTGGCTCATAATCGCTGTCTTCAGCATAAACATGCGCTTTGAAATGATCGTAGATAAGGCTTGTTAGATCGATCATCTCGGCGTTCTTGATATCATAAATCAAATATCCGGCGAATCCGGCTTCTTTTGCCTTGTCGTCGTAGGCGTAAAGTCTTAAATATTTTTCGTCAAGCGTATCGGCGCCGTAGATCCAATTCGGCAATTCCCCTTTGACTGTGCTCGCCAATGGGCGCACCAAAAGCGAAACAGGTTTAACGTCATGCCTTTTTACCGACAGCTCAAGCAGATCGGCTTCCAACATACCCGGGGAATACCAATCGCCAACACCGGCGGTATACTCCACGGCGGCAAAGTGGTCGGTCGCGGGATCTTTGTTAATAAGCGTCGGGATCACTGCGGCGGTAATAACTAACGCGAGGCAAGCCGCGATTACAATCGCGCTGCGGAACGTTGCGCGTGCGGAATAACGCTTTGTTTCCGGCGCTGAACATAAACGCTCAAAATCCTTATATGCCGTAATTGTTTCTAACGGCGGAATATTCATATTATTATCTTCTGACTCGAAATAATCGTCAAGTGCTTTTAACATTGTTTTTTCTGACATTATTAACTCTCCCTTTCGTAATAGTCGCGAAGTTTTTTTATCGCCCGCTGATATCTTTTTTTAACGGCGACGGCATTGCTTTCCAATACGGAAGCGATCTCCTTGAACGAGAACCCGTAGTAATACTTTAATTTCACAATCACCGTTTCGGCGGGCTTTAGTTTTTGCAACGCGTCGTGTATTATAACAAACGATTCGACGTCAAGGGTATCATCTGACACAGATTCCCTTATGTATTCGTTTTCCTCGGAATCCATATGAACGATATTATCGGAACCGCGTTCCGCCAGCATATCCTTCGCGCAATTTCTTGCAATAGACAATACCCATGCGCAGGGATTTGTGTTGCGTCGGTAGTTTCTTGCGTATTTCAAAACGCGAAGCATAGTTTCCTGAAGAACATCCTCGACGTCGGCGGAGTTATTAAGAACGTTTTTTGCAATCGAACAGATCATTGGCGCGCAGTGACTGTATATAACAGACAGGGCTTCTTTGTTGCCCCGCGACAATTCAACTATAGCCTTGTCACATTCGCGATCCCGTTGTCTGCGAAAATTCATGATTCCCGGCTCCTTTCCTCGTCTTTCACAATACATAACATCTATTTTTCAAAAAAGGGGACATTCTTTTTTATTATCGGCGTAAAGCAAGGACGACAAACCGGAAAGTGCCGGATTCAGCCGTTTTTCAGATGGTTTGTCATTATCGCCGCTCACCCATGATTTATCGTAACACACAACACGCAAATAATCAATGTTACCGTTCTTTCCCTCTTGACAAACCCCGACGCGCGTATAGAATGAGATAAATATAAATTGCATAAGCAAAATTTGTGTTCAAATCCCCCCGCGCAGTCGATTGCTGACTTCTTTGCAGAGCAAAGAAACGTAAAAAGTACACCGGCATTTTCGGGCTGTTTTCGGTGCCGGAAACGAAAAAACGGGCTCCGGGGCAGCCGTGATGGCCACCTCGAATCCCGTTTTGCCTGATTTTTTGCGATTTTGCCTGCATTTTGCCCCAAAAAGCAAGAAAAAACCTCTTTTGCCTTGGTAGACAAAAGAGGTTTCTTTTATGTGATTGGACTACGAAAAAGATATTTCGGGAAAATGGTGGATGGTGTTGAACCTGCGGGATAAAAAGTGATGTTTGCCCTGACGGGCAAGTGATGTTGCTCGCTTTGCTCACAGTGATGTTTTGCGGCTTCGTCGCAAAGTGATGTGATGTGTTCCACCCACGCCCGCAGGCACATCACTCGCCGGAGGCGAACATCACGCACGAAGTGCGCATCACGTTCCGCGAAAGCGGAACACATCGTTCAAAAAAACGCCTTTTGCCTTGGTAGACAAAAGACGTTTTTTGTTGGTGGAGCATAGGGGATTCGAATTCTCGCGGGGCGTAACCCCGCTCGGTCAGGGCGCGTTCTGACACGCCCCCGGCGTGTCATTCATTGCGCGCCCGTTCGACTCCCATTGCGCAAAAAAACAAAGCCACGAAAGTGGCTTTGATTTTTTTGGTGGAGCATAGGGGATTCGAACCCCTGACCCCAACACTGCCAGTGTTGTGCGCTCCCAGCTGCGCTAATGCCCCGTGCCATTTATAATAACATACGAAACCGCGTATGTCAAGATTTTTTTGATTATTGACAAAAATATAATAATAATTTATAATTTACTCAATCTTTAAAGAAGGTGATAAGTATATGTCAAGGAGCACCGTCGAAATAATAGCGTATGCTGTTTGCGGTTTGCTATGTCTTTTTATTCTTGCGATACCTGTCCTGTATTTTCTTTATCATAGAAAAGGTGTAAAAATCGGAGCCTGCCAAAAATATAACGTTCCTTTTATTGTTTTTGGCATATTATGCGTTTTGCTTGGTGCCGTTTTACTGATTGCGTTTACCGCACCCGAAAATATAACGTTCCTCTCGGCGGGCGGCGCAGTTTTGGCGTCGTTGATTTTCCATATGATATATTATATTCCGTATTTGGTTGCAAACGCAAATAACAAAAAAGCCGAGAATGTTATTTATACAATAAACTTTTTGCTCGGTTGGACGGTTATTGCGTGGATAGTTTCTCTGATTTTGGCTTTTGCTCTTCCTGCGAGAAAAAACGCGGGCATTTCGGAGAATGTCGACGAACAAAGCAAAGAACATACCGTAGAAGAACGTTTGGAAAGACTTGCGCGCTTATATCAAAGCGGTGTGCTTACCGAAGAGGAATATAAAGAAAGCAAAGAAATAATCATCAAAAATAATAAATAATCTCGCAAACGGCTTGCCGTTTGCCTTTAAAAGTTTTTGGAGTTCAAGGACCTTTTTCAAAAAGGTCCTTTTTGTTTCCCTCAAATCTCCTTTTCCCGCGTATTTTTTCCGC
>JAZUJV010000269.1:0-1846 GCA_045642945.1 Eubacteriales bacterium
GGCGCAGGAATAATGCCCCTCTTCGGGCAGCCCGTTGGTGTTGACGTAGTGGGTGTTTTCGCAGCCGAGCGCCTCCGCGCGAAAATTCATCTCATTTATAAAAGTCTCTTCGCTGCCGCAGATGTATTCCGCGAGCGCGACGGTGGCGTCGTTCGCCGAGGCGACGGCGACCGCTTTCAAAAGCTCGTGCACCGACATTTTCTCGTTTTCTTCCAGAAAGATCTGCGACCCGCCCATCGACGCCGCGTGCGCCGAAACGGTTACCTCGTCGTCGAGCTTTATTTTTCCGCCGTCGATCGCCTCGACGGTCAGAAGCATCGTCGTGATTTTCGTAACGGAGGCTATCGGAAGCCGCGCTTTCGAATTTTCTTCGAATAATACTTCGCCCGTCGAAAACTCCATAAGACAAAGCCCCTTCGCGTCCCCCGAGCTCGTGTATACCGACGCGGGCGACGCCCAGAAGCTCTCGAAGCTTACGTCGTAGGGATAGACGTAAGCCACCTCCGTCGCGTGAGCGGAAAGCGAAAACGACGCGAGGATAAAGACGATAATAATGAATACAGCCGCTTTTTTCATACGCAAAACTCCTTTTCGTTAAAATATATTCAAACGGCGGGCAAAAATACATATATTTTGTTATAAAAAACATAATGAAAATATTGCAAAAACAACTTGGAAATACTATAATAGCAACATAAATAAAAACGGAGGAAATTTTATGGAAAACAATACACGCCCCGAAAAC
Source organism: Eubacteriales bacterium (assembly GCA_045642945.1). GTDB lineage: Bacteria > Bacillota > Clostridia > Oscillospirales > CAG-382 > Coliplasma. The sequence continues at coordinate 746 of JAZUJV010000269.1, forward strand.
ATGGAGCGCATCACCACGAAAACTCTCGCAAAAAGCTTTATAGACGAGCAGATCGCCGCCATTAAAGCGCAGGTCGGCGACAAAAAGGTCCTTCTCGCGCTCTCCGGCGGGGTCGATTCCTCCGTCGTCGCGGCTCTTCTTATAAAAGCCATCGGTCAAAACCTCGTCTGCGTCCACGTCAACCACGGCTTGCTTCGCAAAGGCGAGCCCGAACAGGTCGTCAGAGTGTTTAAAGAAGAACTCGGCGCCAACCTTATCTACGTCGACGCGACCGAGCGTTTTCTTACTAAACTCGAAGGCGTCGCCGAGCCCGAAAAGAAGAGAAAGATCATCGGCGAAGAATTTATCCGTCTCTTTGAGGAAGAAGCCCAAAAGATCGACGGCGTAAAATTCCTCGCGCAGGGCACGATTTATCCCGATATTCTCGAAAGTAAAGGCGTAAAAGCCCACCATAACGTCGGCGGTCTGCCCGAAAAAATGGGCCTCGACCTCGTCGAGCCGCTTAAATTCCTCTTTAAAGACGAAGTCCGCGTCGTCGGCAGCGAGCTCGGTTTGCCCGATAACATGGTCTACCGCCAGCCGTTCCCCGGCCCCGGCCTCGGCGTAAGATGCCTCGGCGCTATCACGAGAGAAAGACTTGAAGTCGTCCGCGAATCCGACGCTATTCTTCGCGAAGAATTCGCCAAAAACGGCCTTGAAGGCAAGGTTTGGCAGTATTTCACCGCCGTTCCCGACTTCCGCTCCGTCGGCGTCTGCGACGGTAAACGTACCTTCGCTTATCCCGTCATCATCCGCGCCGTCAATACCAAAGACGCTATGACCGCCACCGTCGAAAACGTCCCCTTCGAGCTCCTTTCCCATATCACCGACCGTATCACCAAAGAAGTCAAAAACGTCAACCGCGTCCTCTTCGACCTCACCCCGAAGCCCGTCGCGACGATAGAGTGGGAATAAACACCGATGTTTTTGGGGAAAGCGATTTAGCATTGAATTAGTAAAAACCAATATCAAAGTGACCTTGAAGGATATTTTCCTTTGAGGTCATTTTTTTACATAGAAAACCTTGCAATTCCGCCATTTTTGATAATAAAACAGGAATTT
>JAZUJV010000270.1:0-1779 GCA_045642945.1 Eubacteriales bacterium
CAAATTACAAATTAAGGAACGTTCGCTGCCGCGAACGAACTCCCATTTATATAACTCCCGCGAAAACTCGTTTTCGCGCTTTGCAAGTTTTCGGTCGCCTTTTACAAAAGGCGCGGGATATTAAAAATAAAAAAATAAAATAAAAGACCAAAAGGAGATTCATTATGAAACTCACTTACGGAGTACAGGACAAGCCCGGGTTCGGGAAAGTCCTCGTATTCGCTCTCCAGCAGCTCTTAGCGATCCTCGCGGCGACGATAGCCGTTCCCGCAATCATCGGCAACGGAATGTCGCAATCCGCCGCATTGTTTGGCGCCGGTATCGGCACGCTCGTTTACCTTCTCTTCACGAAGTTCAAGAGCCCCGTATTCCTCGGCTCGTCCTTCGCGTTCATCGGCTCGATGTTTTCCGCGTTCGGCGGTGCGGCTTCCATGGCCGCCGGCTACGTCGGACTTATCATCGGTGCTCTCGGCGCGGGTCTCGTTTACGTCGTTATCGCGATAATCGTTAAAATCGCCGGCGTTAAGTGGATCAACTTCCTTATGCCCGCCGTCGTTATCGGACCTACCGTCGCGATAATCGGTCTTTCGCTCGCAGGCAACGCCGTCGGCGACCTTGCGACCGGCAACGTTACCCATATCGAACAGGTTTGGCAGCTTAGCGAAACCAACGAAGCGGTCCTCGCGGACGTCGCTGTTCAGAACGCTTCCCCGTATCTTTGCATCCTCTGCGGTCTTATCACTCTCGTCGTTACCATGGTTTGCTCGGTTTACGGCAAAAAGATGCTTAAAATGATACCCTTTATAATCGGTATCGTCTCCGGCTATATCGTTGCCGCCGCTTTAACGGTCATCGCCAACGCCGCCGATATCCCCGCGCTCCAGATAATCAACTTCGCCCCTTTCCGGAATATGCAGTGGCTCCCCGACTTCACCTTCGTAAAAGCCTTCGACGGTCTTAAAGATATCACCGGCGAATATATCGTTACCGTTCTCGTCGCTTACGTTCCCGTCGCGTTCGTCGTTTTCGCGGAGCATATCGCCGACCACAAGAACCTTTCTTCGATAATCGAACACGAGCTTCTTGAAGATCCCGGTCTTCACAGAACGCTTCTCGGCGACGGCGTCGGCTCTATCGCGGGCGCGTTCTTCGGCGGCTGCCCGAACACCACCTACGGCGAATCCGTCGGCTGCGTAGCTATCTCCGGCAACGCCTCCGTCGTTACGATACTCACCACCGCTATCATGTGCCTCGTCGCAGCGTTCTTCGCTCCCTTCACCACCTTCCTTTCCACCATTCCTTCCTGCGTAATGGGCGGTGTATGCGTTGCGCTTTACGGATTTATCGCGGTCTCCGGTCTTAAGATGATACAGAGCGTCGACCTCGGCAATAACAAAAACCTCTTCGTCGTCTCGGTCATCCTTATACTCGGTATCGGCGGAATGACGCTCACCTTCGGCAACGTTACGATCACCGAAGTTGCCTGCGCGCTGATACTCGGCATCATAACCAACCTTATCCTTAAACACGGAAAAGACTAAATATCGAAAAACAAAAAAGCGTGCCTGCGGGCACGCTTTTTTGTTTTAGGGTAAATTGTCAATCTAAGTGCAACAATTTAATAAACAAGAATCAAACAAATCCTGCGGAGTGGCAAAGTTAAGAACCTTTTTAGGCCTGCCGTTAATTAACACCAGGTTCTTTTTCAGGGTAGTGGTGCTGACGCGGGAAAGATTGCGGCCTTTGGGATAAAACTCACGAAGGAGTCCGTTAAGGTTT
>JAZUJV010000271.1:0-8438 GCA_045642945.1 Eubacteriales bacterium
CGCTTGTACGCCGATAGTCTTTACGCTTGACGGGATGGTTATCGAAGTAAGTCCGGTACAGTCGTAGAACGCATAATCGCCGATGTTCGTTACGCTTGACGGGATGGTTATCGAAGTAAGTCCGGTACAGCCGTCGAACGCATGTCCGCTGATGTTCGTTATATTACCGGAAAACGACACGGATTTAATTAAATTATTGTAATCATACCACGGAGTTAACCAACCGCCATGCATAGCTCCGCTACCGGAAAAAATAAGTTCTCCGGTCGACGTATCAAGCGACCAAGTGAGATTATCACCGCATTCGCCGGTTATAACTTCCGCCGAAGCAGGGAGAACAGAAAACGGGACGATAACGAATATCATCACCGCCGCAAGAAGAAGAGAAAAGATTCTTTTCATTTTTTACCTCCGAAAAATAAAAAAGTGCGCAGACGGAGCTGCGCACCAAAACGCGAGCTCCGATTCTGTTACCACACAAAAATCCATCGCAGCCAAAAAGCACGAAAGAGCTCACATTTTACCGAAGGTAAAAAATGGGCTTTTTGACTGTTGAAAATATCGGATTTTGTGTGGTGTTTTTATTATAACATATTTTTTCCATAATTGCAATATGAAAATTGCGCCTTACAAAACAAAAAGACCGCCGAAGCGGTCTTTTTTTGGTAATTGTTTTATTTTGCGTCTCTGGGCCAGATGGAGATAATTTCGGCGTTATACTGGCACATATAGATAAGGTCGTCGGAAGTGAAGAAGCCGTCGCCGTCGACGTCAAGAGCATCGACGTTGCCGTAGGAAGCGTCGATAATCTCGGCGTTAAGCTGGCAAGCGTAGATAAGGTCGTCGGAGGTGAAGGAGCCGTCGCCGTCGAAGTCGCCGTAGGTGATATCGGATACTACGGGGGTCCAGAGAGGATAGAGAGAAAGGTCGGTGTAGACAGGTTCTTCGGGGTCGTAGGGAACGGTCAGGGACTTATCGGTAAACCAGCCGTCGAAGCGATAGCCATCGCGGGCGGGCGCGGAGGGAGCATCAAAGCAGGTGCCGTATTCCCATTCCACACCGGCGACGGGCTCTTCGTCATCGACGAAAAGATACCAGCAGATATTGACAAGCTTCGTCCACTTCGGATAGAGAGAAAGGTCGCTTTCGAGAGGCGAGCCGGAAACGAACGCGTTTTGGAAGTTCTTATCGGTATACCAGCCGTCGAAACGGAAGCCTTCACGGCCGGGTTCGGCGGGAGCGGAGACGAGCATTCCGGAATAGAGCTCGTAGCCGGCGACCGGGTATTCGTCATCGATATCCAGATAGGCTTCAACCGTATACATCGTATCGTCAAAGACGAATTCGACATCTTCCCAGTTTTCAACATTCACATATCTGTTGAAATCGTTGACGTCGCTTCTCTGTGCTTCGGTAACGAGAACAGTCATAGTTCCGTCCCCCTGCGGGCCGAGATATACGTCGGGGCCTTCGGAGAAAATGTCGCTTCCGCGGATATCGAGAAGCTTGAGATTGTTTCCGTCGATATTCGGACTGTTGATAAAGTAGGGATGCATACCGAGGTGCAGCTCGGTCATGCCGTTATTGCTGGCGCTGATATACGACAGATTATAACATTCCGAAAGGTCAAGAGAGGCTATATTATTATCGGAAACGTTGATACTCGAAGCGCTGACGGCAGACCCGAGGTCAAGAGAGGTCAGGAAGTTTGAGCTGACGTCAAGCATTCTGAGCGAGAAGCACTCGCCGAGCTCAAGAGAAGTAAGGAATCCGTTTTCGGCGTAAAGCGATTCGAGGCAGGTGTTTTCGCTGAGGTCGAGTTCGGAGATATAGTTGTTTGAGCAGCGCAGGAACGTAAGACCGGTGAGATACCGGATACCTTCGAGAGAAAAGATGCTTTTGTTGCTGACGTTGACGGACGTTATGTTCCCGAGCTCCTGCGGCTCGAGATATCCGCTTCCGTCGGCATCGTAGTTTTCGTAAAGATAAGCGCAGAAGCGCGGGTCGGGGAAACGCGGGTCGATGGTCTCGAGCTCATCTTCTGCGATGACTATGGTTTTATTGCTTTCGTTGCCGGCATAGTCAACGACGCGAAGCGTATAGGTGCCGAAGCCCTGTTCGAACGCGGTGACGATGTTTACTTCGCCGCGGATCTCGTCGGGAGCGAATTCAGCGACGTCAACGTAGCTGTAGCCCGCGACATCGGTTCTCTTATACTGTATCAAATACAGGCTCATATCGTCGAACGCTCTTATGCGGACGTTCTTTTCAACGCCTGCCGGGAAGGCGTATTCCTTATTGTCGGGGATATCGGGCAATGAAGGAGCGCTGACGTCATTGGCGGCGTTGATCGTAAACGGAGCGTAGCAGGTCCCGTCATGTTTCGTAACGAAGACGAGGAGCGATTTACCGTTATAGTTTTTCGCGGGGATATCGGTGATCGTGGTGCGGTAAATGGTTTTGCCGTTTTCGTCGTCGTGATCAACCGGAGTGAGCATTTCGAAATCCTCGCCGTCCGGTCCGGAGATGAAGACCTGACAGCCGTCGTCGACGGAAATCGTGAAGGGTGCGATGCTGCCCGTAACGAATTTACGGTAAGCGTTGATATATTTGTTTGCGCTGTGTCTCGCGTTAACGATTACGCCCTCGGGGAGAACGCAAAGTTCGGGAATTTTATCGACGTACATAGTAAAGCTCTCGCCGCAATCGGCGCAGACGGCGGAAATTTTGCCGTAGGCGGAATCGGTAGGAAGCATGGTAAGCGTCGCGGAGTCGGCGACGTGGTATTTGTAACGTCTTCCAATTTCGGGATCGTCGGGGTTATAATACGCCGTAGCACAGGGAGAGGTGGGCATAACGCGGTTGCCCGAAACTTTAACGTTGGTCGGAACAAGCGCGGACGGAAGGTCCTGAGTGAATATATGCCCCGTTATATCGGTCGGGCAGCCGTTGAGCAGATAGCAGACCTCGCCGGAAGCGAGCTGTTCGTTCGTAACGAATTCGAAGGAATCGGGGTATTTGTTATAAACGGTAGTCTGGACATAGTTCGAATAGTTGCCGGTAACTACGGCGGCAGAGTCCTGAACAGTGTAAATATAGCCGGCTACATGCTGGTTAATTTTATTGCCCGTTAAACTGCGCGGAACGCTTAAACAGTTTATGACGGTCGTTCCGGCGGACGCGCAGCCGACGATACCGCCGATATCAGTAGTTCCGCCGCTTATCACGCCGAAATCGGAGGAAGTCGAATTAAGGTCGTAGGAAAAGATGCTGTCGGTAACGTCGGTATACAGTGCCTGACCGACTATACCGCCTAAATATTCGGCGTAATAGCAGCTTATTTTAATATTTTCGGCGGAGCAGCGTTTGATATAGCAGCGCGCGTCGTTGCCCTCGGTATCTTTACCGTAGGCATGCGCGACGATACCGCCGGAATATTTCATGGCGTCTTTGTTGGAAGAGCCCGGAACGGGGGTCGCCTGATATAAGCCCTCGATCGCATGGCAATCGAGAACGGAAGAGCCGTTTAAGAGATCGCAGACGACAGAAGCGGCGTAGACAACGATTCCGGTGGCGGCGTAGGTCTCTTTCTGCTGTGCCCAGACTTTTGCTTTTTTGACGGTACAGTCTTTTATTACGGTTTTATCGGCGTAACCGACGAGAACGGCGCAGGAGCCCTGAAGGTTGGTCATATCGGCTTTATCGACCGTAAGATTTTGTATCGTGGCGTTTTGAGCATAGGAGAAAAGAGCACCGTAGTCAGCGCTGAACGACATATGAAGACCGGTTATCGTATGGCCGTTGCCGTCGAAGGTGCCGGTGAACGGATGGGCTTCGGTACCGATCGTGCCGCGCCAGATATTATCCCAGCCGCTGCCGGAATAGTCGCTGTTCTGGCTGCCGTTGTTGATAACTATATCGGCAACAAGCTTGGCTTTGACGGTATTTCCGGAAGATACGATGGAGCTTAAGCTTTGTAAATTGCCGTAGTTGGCTATCTCGTACCAGCCGCCGACGAGAGCGGGGATTTCACAGCCGCCGCAGAGCGAGCATACGCCGTTGACAAAGTTATGGTTTCCGCCCGCCGGACATTCGGAAGCGGAAAACGCCGTAAGGCAGGCAAACGGGATGAGAAGAGCGAGCATGCACACGGAAAGTGCAAGCGCGAGGGTTCTTTTTAAGGTTTGCATAGAGTTTCCTCCGTTTGGATAAAGGATTTATGAAATAATTTTATTCAAAAATATACCTGTTAACACAATAACACATTTACGGCGATTTTGCAACAGGAAAATTGTTAATAATTTTCGGCAGAAAGCGGAAAGCTTTTGAGCGATTCTTATTCCGAAACAAAAAGAAGGAACGGGCGTTCCTTCTTTTCGGTTTCGTTATGCGCTTTGTGTGATTCTTTTATGCGGGGATCTCGAGTATCGCCCAGATAAGGAAATGGTCGGAATGTGCCGTTTCGAGTTCATCGTCGATGCCGTAATCGAGAATATTCGTACCTTTGGTGGCAAGGATATTGTCGATAGCGTCGGCGCCTTCGTAGGAAGGAAGCACGGTATCGTAGTTATTGACCATTACGATATCGCCGAAGGGCTCGAAGTCCTCGAAATGCGGGGTGTTGAAGTCGCCGGTCATTATGGCTTTTTCGCATTTGGAAAATTCCTCGGCGAGGGTAATGAACTGAGCGGCGCGGGTCTCGTCTTCTTCCTCCTGATAGGTCAGGTGAGTGTTGAAGAAGTCGATGTTTTTGCCGTTTACGTCGATGACGGCGTGGCCGAGAGCGCGCTGTTCGAGGCCGAAGCTTTCGAGCTCGGTTATCTCGAAGGAAACTATCGGGTATTTGGACATAACGGCGGTGCCGTATTCCCCGCCCTGATGGTCGATACAATGGCAGAATTTGTAATACTTATAGGGGGTGTTCTCGGAGAGTATCGCCAAAGTATCCTGATTTCCGTTGCGGGTGGTGTTCATATCGACCTCCTGCAAGCCGACGATATCGGCGTCGATGCGGGTAAGGTCTTCGGCGAGAATAGTGAAATCGTGTTTTACGTACGCGCCGTTTTTGATGTTGTAGGAAGCGATCTTAAGCTTCATCGGAGGCTCGGGAACGCTTGCTTCGGAGGATTCTTCGGCATCGCCGCAGGAAACGAGGGCAAGGAGACAGAGACACGAGAGAAGGAGTGCTAAAAGCTTTTTCATTCTTTTCTGACCGCCTTTACAAGTTTTTCTTTGGCGAAGAGGTAGGTATCGTCATAGACGGAGCGGGCGAAATCGTCTTTCGACTCGCAGGCGTTTTTGATTCCCCTGCCGCCTTCGTAATACATTTTAATAGTCTTCATAAAGCCCGCTTCGACGCCGGCATCAAGATAATCTTTGAATTTGTTGATATCGTAGTCGTTTGCGACGGAATTGAGCTCGAGCTCGTAGCAGAGACCGTATTTTAAGCAGAGGTCGGCGTTATCGTAGAGACGCTGTTTCCGGGCTTCCTTGCTGAAAGCGTAGTTCGGCTGCATGCAGGCGACGTCGAAGCCGGCTTCTTTCCATTTATTGTAGCCGGGAGCCTGATAATAGGGTATCCAGATGAGCTTTAAGCCTTTTTCATGGAGATAATCGCGGGCGAAATGGATAAGGTCGATATCGAATTCGTCGGCGAAGTTTAAAGCTTCCTCGAACCAGTAGAAACCGACGAGCTTGACGTGCTTACGTTCTTTGGCGTTGAAGCGGGAAATCTGTTCGTCGATGACCCATTTGACGGCTTTCTTTCTGCCTTCATAGGATTTTATGTCGATATCGCCTTCGTCGTCAAGAGCGCCGAATTTATCGGCGAGGTCGCCGTAGGTAACGTTGGTATGGAGGATGGAAAGGAATATCTTGGGCTCGCATTTTATACCGAGCGCTTTTTCGATATCGTCGGCGACTTCGTCGGCGGCGTCGACGTTTTTATGCTCTTCGAAAACGTTGTCGACGTAGAATTTCCAGCCCTCGGCGGTTTTATAATGTACCGAATAGGTGAATCTGGAGAACGGAAGGAAGAGGAGAGAATCGTAGAAGGTATCTTTTATGTTCCCTTCCCTGTCGAGATAAGCGAGGTAAGGAAGAATATTCTTTTTATCGAAAGAGGTGTTATGGTTGACGTCGTCGAATTCCGGCGGGAAGCAATGGTAAGCGAGGGCGATGTTATGAACGTCGCAGAGGTCGCTGTACGCGGGGTATTTGCCGACGCCTTCGTTGGCACGGGCGGCGATGATGCCGTCGTCAACGGGGGACGGGGTGCGGCAGGGGATCTTCGTCGTGCCGTAGGCGGCGACGCTCTCGATCCACGTATGGAGAGAATGTTCGAACTCGAAGCGGATAAAGAGAGCTTTTATCGGTTTTTCGAGTTTTCCGCCGATAAGACGCATCTCTTTCGGGGAAGAAGCTTTGGCGGCGGCGAGGAAGAAGACGCGCTGCCACGCTTTACCGTCTTCGGAAACGAAAACGGCGATATTATAGGGGTAGCCGATGCCGACGTCGCGCTGGTTGAGGAAGTTGAAATTAAATTCGTCGACGGCGCAGACGCAGGGGAGCTTATAGATTATGGCTCTGCCTGTACCGAAGGTGAAATGAGTAAAGGCGGGGTCCATATAATCGTATTCGGGCTCGGCGTGGGTAACGCCGTCGGTAAGCGTGAATTTATCCTCGGGAGTGTTGAAATAGTCGGTCTGCTGACGCTCGGCTATCGGGGCGAAGCTTTCGACGCCGTAGACGGGCAGGCCCGCGAGAAGATTCTTTCTCTCGGAGGTTTTTTCGACCTTTTCGGTGGAGAGGTCGTAGGAAAATTCTTTGTAATAGTAAGACATTTTTATACCTTCTTTCTTACGGTTTTACATAAGAGAATCAAGCTCGTCGACGAGTTCGCCGAAGAGTTTGAGCGCGGAGTTGACGGGATCGGGAGTGCTCATATCCACGCCGGCGATCTTAAGAAGCGAGATCGGGTCTTTGCTTCCGCCGGAGGAGAGGAATTTTTTGTAATCCCTGACTGCGGGTTCGCCTTCCGAAAGGATACGGTTGGCGATCGCGACGGCGGCGGAGAAGCCGGTGGCGTACTGGAAGACGTAGTAGTTCATGAAGAAATGAGGAATACGCGCCCATTCGAGAGCAATGCCTTCGTCGGAAACCATATCGGGGCCGAAGTAAAGCTTGTTGAGCTCATGGTATTTGGCGCAGAGGGCGTCGGCGGTAAGAGTCTCGCCGCGCTCGGACATTTTGCCCATTTCGAGCTCGAATTCGGCAAACATAGTCTGGCGGTATACCGTACCTTTGAACTGGTCGAGAAAATGGTTGATAAGATATGCCCTTTCGCGTTTATCCGTCGTTTTGCCGAGAAGGTGCTTCATAAGAAGGACCTCGTTGCAGGTGGAGGCGACCTCGGCGACGAAAATCACGTAATCGCTCGTGCAGGTAGGCTGATATTTCGTGCTGTGATAGCTGTGGAGAGCGTGTCCCATCTCGTGAGCGAGGGTGAACATACTGTCGAGGTTATCGTGGTGGTTGAGGAGCACGTAGGGGTGCGGGCGGCTGTTGCCCGAGGAGTAGGCGCCTCCGCGCTTGCCTTCGTTTTCTTGAACGTCTATCCAGCGTTCCCAGAAGCCCTTTTTAAGCAGGGCGACGTAATCCTCGCCGAGCACGGAAAGACCTTCGAGAACGGTCTTTTTCGCTTCTTCGAAGGTTATCGTCGAGGAAGCGTCGGGAACGACGGGAGTATAGACGTCGTACATATGGAGCTCATCGACGCCGAGAAGCTTTTTACGGAGAGCGACGTAGCGATACATCTTATCGAGGTTGGTATGGACGGCTTCGATAAGGTTATGGTAGACCTCGGTGGGGACTTCCGTGCGGTCGAGAGCGGCTTCGAGCGTGGTTTTGTATTTTCTCGCGCCGGAGAAGAAGCGAAGCTGTTTGAACTGTCCGTCAAGGGTGGCGGCTATAGTGTTTTTGAACTCGCCGAGGCGGTTATAATAGGTTTCGAAAACGGTTTTTCTGAAATTGACGTCGGGGCTTTCGAGATAAGTCGTGAAGGTGCCGTTGGTGAGTTTTAAGGTATTGCCTTCGGGGTCGACGACGTCGGGGAATTTCATATCTGCGTTGCGCAAAACCGAGCCGATGTTATCGGGAGCGTCGGACATTTCGCCCGCGGCGGCAAGGAGCTGTTCCTCTTCGGGAGAGAGGACGTGCGCTTTACGGCGGAGGATCTTATCGAGCGGGCGTTTATAGGTAAGAAGCTCGGGCTCGTCTTTATAGAACTGCTCGATCTTCTCTTCGGGAATGGTCATGATTTCGGGAGTGGCGAAGGAAGCGGCGCACGAAATGGCGATTATCACGGACATTGCTTTGCCGCGGAAATCCTGATATTTCGAATTGGCGGTATCCTCGTCGCCTTTGCAGCTCGCGTAGCC
>JAZUJV010000272.1:0-2938 GCA_045642945.1 Eubacteriales bacterium
CCGAACGTAACGCTCGTTACCGCGGCGCACCCGATAAGCCCGACTTTGCGCGAAAAGCAGATACAGTATAACGAGCCCGTCGTGATAGGGCGGAACGTCTGGATAGGCGCGGGCGCGATAATACTGCCCGGCGTAACGATAGGCGAAAACAGCGTTATCGGCGCGGGAAGCGTCGTAACGAGGGATATCCCCGCGAACGTCGTCGCGGTGGGGAATCCGTGCAGAGTGATGAGGGAAATAACGGAAGAAGACTATAAGACGTACGCGCACGGGAGCAAGAAAATAGAATTTTAAATTTCAAATTCCAAACACCAAATTAAGTTATTTTTGCTTAACCGCGAAAGTTTACTTTCGCGCTTTAAAAGCTTTTTTGCTTACTTTTTTCATCGAAAAAAGTAAGGGAGAATAACATGATTTCAGACAATTACGAGATAAAGCCGATAGCGTACATAAGAAACGCGATGAAGACGAAATTCGGGGTGCCGCGCCAGAGCGGGCTTGTGCCCGAGGTGGTCTCCGAGATAGAGTTCGTCGGCGAATTTTCCTGCCCCGACGCGTTCCGCGGGCTTTCGGGATTTTCGCATATATGGCTGATATGGAGCTTTTCGGAAGCGAGAAGGGAAGCCTTTTCGCCGACGGTAAGACCGCCGCGGCTCGGAGGCAACGAAAGAGTCGGAGTTTTCGCGACGAGGTCGCCGTTTCGCCCGAACTCGCTGGCGCTGTCCTGCGTTAAGATAGTTTCGATAGAAACGCGGGACGGAAAGACGGTTTTAAAGGTCGCGGGCGCCGATTTGAAGGACGGAACGCCGATTTACGATATAAAGCCCTATCTGCCCTACGCCGACAGGATAGAAAACGCCGAAAGCGGTTTCGCGAAGGACGGCGGAAAGACGCTTGAGGTCGTGGACGAGGGAAACTACTCGGATTTTCTCGCGAAAGAGGATAAAGAAGCGCTTTTCGGGCTGCTCTCGCACGACCCGCGTCCGCAGTATCAAAGCGATGAAGAGCGGATATACGGCATGGAATTCGGGGAATTCGACGTGAAATTCTCGGTAAAAGACGAAAAGGTTTTAATTAAAGATATAAAAAACAAAAAAGGAGCTAAAAAATGAAAAAGCTTGGTTTTCTCCTGCTCGCGATCACTATCGTTGTTTCCTCGCTCGCGCTGACCGTAAGCGCTTACGACACTCCGTTTTCCGTCGCGCCGAAGGGCGAAGTGCCCGAAAAAGCGAACACGCCCGCGAACGTGAACTTTTCGCTTCGCGAGGGCGGAAAGTATATCTATTGCAATAACCCCGAAAGAGTTTTTAAAGAGGACCTCGGCAAAGCCTTGATGATCGAGCACGATTTAAAGGGCGACGTGTTCTTCACGAACGAGAATATCTGCGCGATAGACAATGGCTGTTATCTCGGATTGCAGCTTCGCAACAACACCGGCGAGGATATAAGCGTTACGGTTAAAAATCTCGGCTATCAGGTCGGCGGCGACTGGGTCGGCCAGCAGGAATGGACCGACTTTTTCCAGACGACCTTCGAGATACAGCAAGGCATCGGCGGCTCCTACGGGTTTTCGAAGGTGATGACGCCGAAAAGCTTTACGGCGACGACCTACGTTATCCCGAGCGGAAAATATATCTATCTTATGGGCGGAACGACGCTCGACGCTTACAACAATATCAACGTCGGCGGCACGGCGGACAAATATATCACGAGCGGTCAATGCACCAACGGCGTCGTGTTCTTCACGGTCAATACCGAAAAGGATGGCGTTGACGCCGCGTTCGTCTGCTATAACAGCCCGTCGAGCCCCGTTACGACGGATAAGCAGCAGGGCTATCTCGTTTCGAGAAACGGCGAAAGCTTCGGACGTCAGTATCTCGGAAGCGCGCCGTATCTCTGTGTCGACGCGAATATGGCGTGGAACATCGACGATGATTTCAAAGACGGCGACAGATTGCCCGTAACCTATAAAACGACCTATTACGGAAACTACGCGAACTTCGGCGAATACGAGGCCTACACCGACCCGAAGACGAAAACGAACACGGGCAACGTATGGAAGACCAACCTTAACCCCGAATCCGACAACACTTTCGTCGGAAAAGACATGATGCCCTTCTACTGCGTTACCGAAAAGGACGGCAAAGCCGTTATCGTAGACATCGCGCACAATGACGGCACGGAATATAAAAAGGGCAACTTCGGCAACTGGATGACGGTTTACGAAGAGACGATGACCTTTAAAAACAGCGGCACGAAGGCGCGCTCCTTCGATTTTTCGATGGATATAAAGGGCGTCGCCGCGGTAAACATCAGGGATAAAAACGGCGAGCTTTTAAGATCCATCTACCACGCCAAATCCGGCGAATCGTTCTATACGCTTACCGTTATGGCGGGCGCGACCGAGACTATAACCGTCGAATACGTCCTCCTCGCGAACTCCTACGGCAACGTAACGCATTACGTTACCGCCGGAACGCCGAAGCTGACTGCGAAGCTCGGCGACGTGGACGGCAGCGGCAAGATCGAAGCGAAAGACTATCTGCTCCTTAAACGCTATTGCCTTAAAACCACGACGCTTGAGGGCGACGCGCTGCTTGCTTCCGATATCAACTCCGACGGAAAGATCAATTCCGTGGATTATCTGCTTCTTAAACGACACTGTTTGAAAACTTATACGATAGTTCAACCCGAATGATATAAAAAGAGCCGCATACGCCGAGTGTTCTTAAGGACACTCGGCGAATGATGTGTTCCACTGCGTGGAACGTGATGTGCCTGTCGGCGTGATGTTCGGCTTTGCCGAGTGATGTGCGCCTCGACGGCGCATGAGTGGAACACATCACATCACTTTTGCAAAGCAAAAACATCACTGCGAGTGAAACGAACAACATCATTTGCCCGTTAGGGCAAACATCACTACTTGCCTTTTGTAAAA
>JAZUJV010000273.1:0-23783 GCA_045642945.1 Eubacteriales bacterium
AGTTATGGAACATTTGCTTGCGCAAATGAATTATAACCATATAGCTTTAAAAGTTTTTCGCTTCCTTTTTTCAAAAAGGAAGAAATATAATAAAAATTATATTCCTTAACGACTGCGAACCAGTCTTATCTCTTGACGCCAAGCCTCAATTATCTCTCATATCCCGCCGAACGCGTTTATCACTCAAAAAGCCCGCTCTCGCGGGCTTTTTGCTATTGTCTCATTTGTTCGGGGTTTATAAAATACTCACCGACGCTGACGCCGTATTGAAGCGCGCTCTTGCCGAAGGTGAAGCCGCTGTCGCCGAGCTTGCCGATTTCCTCGCCCGCCTTGACGACCTGCCCTTCGCTGACGTCTATCTCGTCCAGATGGTAATAATGCGTGTAAATTCCGTATCCGTGATAAATAATGACCGTCTGTCCCGTCGGGTCGAATTCGCCGCAGAAAACGACGATTCCCGCCTGCGACGAGCGGACCTTCGTGCCCTTGTCGGCTAAATAGATCTCGCCGAGAACGTCCCTCGCGCCTAAGTCCGTGCTGCCGTCGGCAACGCCTAACATCACCGCCTGCCCGAAGGTGTGGTCGGGCTTTTTCTTGCTCCCGAGCGGAAGCGAAAACTTGTCTTTTCCGAAGACGAAATAGCTGTCTTCGCGCTCTTTCGTCGTTATCTCCTTCGTTTTCGCCTCGAATTCCGCCATGCCTTTTTCCGAAAGATAGGTTTCGTGCTCTTCCGCCGTAACGCTTATCATCAGCGTATCGCTCGTGTTCTCAAAACGCTTGACGTTAAAGCTTTCCTTCTGCGTCGAAGCGCCGTTGAAAATGTCGAGCGTGTACGCCTGCGGCTTGGTGGTGTAGGGAATGGGTATGATAGCGACGCCGTTGTCGTTTTCGGTAACGAAAAATCCTTTTTCGCCGTCGTAAAGCGAGCTTTCGATCTTCGCCTGCTCGCGCACGTTGAGATGCGTCGCCGTGATGACCACCGCGTCGCCCGTCTTGTGCTCGATTTCGTCTAATTCTATGACCGCGGGGATGTCGTAAAGCACCGAAAATTCATATTCCGCCGTTCCGTATGACTGCGCTCCGCCGAAACTGTCCCAGCTTGCCGTGAAACATACTTTTATAAGCGTGTCGGTCGATAAATCGAGCTGCGAGATGTTCTCGATCGAAAACGGCATCCCGCTCTCGGTAACGAACGAAAGATTGCTTATTTTCGCTCTCTCGCCCTCTTCCGCCGAAGCAAAACGCATCTCGTTGTCGAGCCCTTTGATGATCATATAGATCTCTTCGCCCGTCGCGATGTTTTCGGGAGTGTATTCGTATGTTATCCCGTCGGATTTCAGATAGTGCCATTCACAGCTTTTCGGCGCGACGGTGTATTCGTTAGTGCCGCTTACGACCTTGAATTCGGGTAAAAACAACGCGGAATAAAGATACGAGAATTCTTCTCTTAAAAGTAAACTTTTCGCGTCCTCCGTGCGGACGTTATAAAACCTCTGCTCGCTTTCCGTTCCGATCGGGCCCTCCATCATACAGCCCGAAAGGTTAAGCGACGGATAAAGCTTATACTCTATCTGCTTGTCCGAGCGTGAATAGATTATGTCAACCGGTTTTTCCTCCGAAATATCTCTTATCGGGCCGCCGATCTGCGTCGCGGAGTTCAGGATACCTACGAAAAAGTCGACGTCTTCCTTTGTTTCAAATTCAGCCGTGCTCTTATCGGGTGTCTCGATCGACACCGATACGACGTCCGAAACAGTCTGCGAGGAATATTTTATTGCAAAAAAGGCGATAAACGCAAGCGGAATGCAAAGCACCAGCGCGAGTATGCTCTTTCCTTTTTTCATATCAAAGCTCCGTAATATTTATTCGTACCTTATATTTTAAATCATTCGTGTCTTTATGTCAAGTTTTTTCGTTTCTTTGCGTTATTATTTCCGCTTCCCGCCGATAATAATAAAAAACCGATATGGAGAACGCCTTGAATAATTCCCCCGAAACGATAATAAATAATCTTTGTTCGACCTTCGAAAACGTCTCCGGCTTCACGGTCAGAAAGCTGAAAACCGAATATATAAACTGCTCCCTCGTCTTTATAAAAGACCTCACCGATGCAAAGTTCATATCCGAAAACGCCGTCGCAAAGCTCGAAAAAGCCACGTCTTCCGATATCCTGTCTTCCGTCTCCGCAACGTCCGTCGAGGAACTGCAAAACGGTTGCGCCGCAGCCGATCTGCTCTGCCGCGGAAACGTGCTTATAATAAATTCCGACGCGAAAATTTACGCTTTTCCCGCGCCGAAAACCGAGGGCAGGGGAGTTACCGAGCCGACGAGCGACGTAACGATCCGCGGACCCAAAGCGGGCTTTACCGAAAGCGCCGAAAAAAATCTCTCGATGCTCGCTTCCTATATCCGTACCCCCGATTTCAAAAGCGAAAGCTTTGTAATAGGCGAGATTTCCAAAACGAAGGTCATTCTCGTCTACGTCAAAAACCGCGCCGACGAAAAAATATTAAAAGACGTCAGAAACCGCCTTAAAAATATAAAAGCGAACGTGATAACCGACAGCGGCAATATCTCCATGCTCCTGTCCGGCGCGAAAAACAGCTTCCTGCCGGTCTGCGGAAGCACCGAAAAGGTCGATAAGGCGGCGTCGAAGCTTATGTCCGGAAGGCTCGCGGTGATCGTTGACGGAAGCCCTTTCGTGCTTACTCTCCCTTACGTTTTCGCCGAAAGCTTACAGGCGTCCGACGATTATCTTCATACCTTCCTTTACGCCACTTTTATAAGGATTCTGCGCCTTCTCGCCTTCCTCGCCTCGATCTTTGCCCCCGCGCTGCTCTGCGCCGCAGTGAAAAACGACGGCTCCTTCCTCCCATCCGCGCTCTACGGGATGATAGATAAATCCCGCGCCGATATCCCCGTTTCGTTCTTCTGGGAGATAATGACGGTGCTTATCCTCTTCGAGCTTTTGCGCGAAGTCGGCGTGCGAATGCCCCGAACCGTCGGCGACGCCGTGGGCATCGTCGGCTCGATAATCTTAGGCAACACCGCCGTCGACGCGGGCATAGTCTCCTCCGTCGGCGTGATAACCGTCGCCTTCGCCGCCGTCTGTTCGTTTATAACCCCCGCGTATATGTACGTCGTCGTCCTCGCACGGATTTTCGTGCTTGTCCTTTCCGAACTCTTCGGTTTTTACGGAATCGCCGTTTCCGCGCTCGCGTTTTTTCTGATCCTCGCCTTCAAAAAAAGCTTCGGCGTGCCCTATCTCACCCCTCTTTTTCCGCCCGATTTAAAAGGAATGATGGACTTTATCTTCGCCTACCCGAAAAAGACGCTCGGAAAACGCGAAAAGCTCGGTAAAAAATGAATATTTCTCTTTACTTTTCGCTTTCGCGAGATTATAATATCTTCAAAATAAATGAAAAGGAGCCTGTTTATGCAACAAATCCGAATAGCTATCCTCGGCCAGGGAAGAAGCGGCCGCGATATCCACGGTCTCCATCTGAAAAAAGATACCGAGCGCTTCAAAGTCGTCGCCGTCGTCGACGCTATGGAAGTCCGCCGTAACCGCGCCGCCAAAGAATACCCCGGCTGCGACGTTTACGCCGATTATAAAGATATCCTCGGAAGAAAAGATATCGACTTGGTCGTCTGCTCTCTCCCGAGCGACCTCCATTTTCCCGTCGTAAAAGACTTACTCGAACATAATTTCAACGTCCTTTGCGAAAAACCCTTCGTTCCGACGGTCGAAGAATACGATATCCTCGTTTCTCTCGCCGAAAAGAATAATTTAAAGCTCCTCGTTTTCCAACAGAGCCGCTTTGCCAACTATTTCTTGAAGGTAAAAGAGATAATCGCCTCCGGCGAGCTCGGCAGAATAGTCCATATCGGCATCCAGTTCAACTCCTACGCACGCCGCTGGGATTGGCAATGCTGCCTCGACCGTAACGGCGGCAACCTCGCCAATACCGGACCTCATCCGCTCGACCAGGCGCTCAACCTTCTCGATTATTACGACGGAATGCCCTACGTGTTCTGCCACATGGACCGCTGCAACACCTTCGGCGACGCCGAGGACTACTGCAAGCTTATCTTAAAAGCCCCCGACCGTCCGATAATCGACCTCGATATCTCCTCCTGCGACGCTTATCCGTGCTATACTTATAAAGTAGAAGGCACCCGCGGCACGCTTAAAGGCACCATGGCTCATATCGACTGGAAATTCTTTAAGGAAGAAGAAGCCCCCGCCCAAACGCTCAACCGCGGAACTCTTACCATGGGCGGCGACGAGATGCTTCCCGCCTATTGCTCCGAAACTCTTACGTGGTACGAAAAAAGCTGGGACGGCGACCCCCAGGCACCCTTCATCGCCGCCGTACAGAAATATTACGACCAGATCTATCTCCTTTTCACCGAGGGCAGGGAACACGATATAAAACTCCCTCAGGTCCGCCAGCAACTCGCGATAATCCGCGAAGCGCATCGCCAGAATTTCTGATTTTTAAAGTAAACGCCTGCCGTGATTTCCCTCGCGGCAGGTGTTTTATTACATATTTTCCCAAGTTTACAAAAAATTAACAAATTTATTTTGGTTTACATAATGCCGTTTTTGCCCGCCTTTTCGGTAACGCTTTGCGATTTTTGTGCTATATATATAATAAATCCGTAGAAATAACCGAAAATTCCGCCAAAATACTATTGACACGCGGTAAAACTTGTAGTAATATTAATAGCGTCAAAATTCCTGTTTGACAGTTTAGTGCTTTAACAAACTAAAACTCAATATTGGCAAAACAAGCGAAAGCTTGCGACGCAAAGCCACAGGGTCCTCGTCGACTTGACAAAGACAGCCGGTTGCATTTTTTCCCGCTTCAAATCGGGGAAAACTCTGCAATGGGCTTTTAATTTATCCCGAACGGAGACTTATTTTGAAACAAAACGAAACTGAAAACAAAATACAGACTCCTGCCATCGGCGAACTCGAAAGCGAGCTGAAGCGCGTCAATCATAACGCCAAGTTCAGAAAGCTTTTGCGAAGCACCTTCTACACTCTCGTCGTCGTCGCCGCCTTCGCGGTGCTCGTCGCCGTGCTGTTTATGCCGGTGCTCCGTATTTACGGTACTTCTATGAGCCCGACTCTTAAAGAGGGCGAAATAGTCGTCTCGCTTAAAGGCTCCGATATCCAAAGGGGCGATATCGTCGGCGTCTACTTCGGCTCCAAGCTGCTTATAAAACGTTGCATCGCCACCGCCGGCGAATGGGTCAATATCGACGACGAAGGCAACGTCTACGTCGACGGCGAGCTTATCGACGAGCCGTATCTCGTCGAAAAAGCCTACGGCAAAGAGTGCAACATCGAGCTCCCCTATCAGGTCCCCGCCAACGCCATTTTCGTTATGGGCGACCACCGCGAAACCTCGGTCGACAGCCGTAACTCCTCCGTCGGATGCATCGATGTCGACAACGTCGTCGGAAGGATAGTCTTCCGCGTCTGGCCTCTTAAAGATTTCGGCGAAATTTAATCTGATAAATCCCACTTTCAATAAACCATCATACCGGAAAGATCAGCTGGCAAAACTAATGAAAAAGAACTTTTTGAGCATCCTAATCGAAAAATACAATAAAGCAAGGAAGAGTCACCACCGCTGGCTGCGCGTGGTAACGGCTCTCGCATGCGTCGTCGTGTTCATAACGACCTACGTGCTTATGATCCCCGCCATCACTATGGATCGTATGCTCGTTTGCCAACTCGAAGAGCATGTCCATAGCGTCGACTGTCTCGATGCTGACGGCAACATCGCCTGCGGAAAGGTCGAACATACCCATTCTGCCGCCTGCTACGATGCTCCTCCCGCCGAATCCACCT
This sequence comes from Eubacteriales bacterium, assembly GCA_045642945.1. GTDB lineage: Bacteria > Bacillota > Clostridia > Oscillospirales > CAG-382 > Coliplasma. The sequence goes on from JAZUJV010000273.1 coordinate 5,867, forward strand.
GCATCTGCGGATTCTCTGAACACGAACACGGCCCCGAATGCTACGACGGCGAAGAACTTACCTGCACTCTTCCCGTTCATGTTCATACCGTTTCCTGCTTCGCCAACCGTACCACGCCGGTAAGACTTCTCGCTGTTTCCGATACGGCACAATGGAAAGTCGCCACCTCGATAGATACTTCCAAAAATTATCTTATAGTCACCACCGGCGGCGTGGCACTCGGCAACAACAACGGTACTACGAGCGCCGCCACGGCCGGTATGAAAGCCGTCTCCGGCAAAACCGGCGTCTACACCACCGACCTCGACGATAACTACGTCTGGAAATTCATCTCTACCGATACCGCCAACGCCTACCGCGTAAACAACGTCGGCTCGAGCGATTATTACATCCGTCTCCAAAGCGGCGGCTTGTCCGGCACGGGCAACTACCCGATAACCTTTACCTACAGCACGGGCGATTCCAACTGGACCGTCGCTAACGGCGGCAGCTACTACCGCTACAGAAACGGCGCCTTTGAACGTACCACCAGCGCGGATAACGCCGTAAAATTCATCCTTTACGAAGAAGCTTCTGCTTCGACCCTCGGCTGCTGGCAGAAGGTTACGGCCATCGACGGCAACGGTCCGTATATGATACTTTCCTCCGACGGCCACGCCATCGGTGTAAACGGAACTGCCGTCTCCGCCGGCGAAGCAAATATGAAAGCCGTTGAGGGCAAAGACGGTTACTACACCACCGAACTCGGTAAAGCTTATCAGTGGAACTTCAACACCACCGGCACGAATAATGTCTATACGGTAACGAACGTCAATTCTCCTACCTATTATATACGCTGCAACACCGGTGCGATCAGCACGAATTCCACCCAGATTGCGCCTACCTATAATACGAATGGCTATTGGAGACTTAAACGCAACGATAACAGCAACTATTTAAGCTACAACAACGGCGCATTTACGTCGGCTACCAGCGGCAATACGAGAAATATGCAGATCTACCAGTACGTCGAGATCCCCATAACGACTCAGTATTGGCAGAAGGTTACCTCGATAACCGACGAAGGCCCGTATATGATACTTTCCTCCGACGGCCACGCCATCGGTGTAAGCGGAACCGCCGTCTCTGCCGGCGAAGCAAATATGAAAGCCGTTGAGGGCAAAGACGGTTACTACACCACCGAACTCGGCGAAGATTACCAGTGGAACTTCAACGCCACCGGCACGAATAACGTCTACACCGTTACCAACGTACAGTCTCCTACCTATTATATACGCTGCAACTCCGGTGCGATCAGCACTCAGTCCACCCAGATTGCGCCTACCTATAATACGAATGGCTATTGGAGACTTAAACGCAACGATAACAGCAACTATTTAAGCTACAATAACGACGCCTTTACGTCGGCTACCAGCGGCAACACGCGAAATATGCAGATCTACAAGCTCGTTACCGAAACCCCCGACGAGCCTGATGATCCCGACGATGAAGAATACGGCACCACCAAAACCGGTACCGGAAACTCCACCTCCTACGATATCAAAGTCTACGCCGTCAAAACCGATGTTCTCGGTTGGCCGATAGACACTCCCGAACTCGTCGGTAACACCACGGTCAACACTAACACCCATTTCACCACCGAGTCCGTCTTCACAACGCTTAAAAACGGCGGCAAGCTTCCGAGCACAAGCGTCTACTTCGGCTCCTACTACGGCACCGAGGATAAAATAGACCGCGACGACGTTACCGAGCTTTTCCGCTCAGGCAACGGCGATACCCGCTATCTCGGCATCGTCGCCGGCGGCCAGACCGTTAACCAGTATTTAAGTGATTCCGACGAAAAGGCACTTTACGTCAGATATCACGTCTCCCCGGGCGTCAAGCCCCAGCCGACCTACGCCCCCGATACCACCTCCGTAAGCGGCGGTAAATCCGGCGAGATTTCGAACATTCCTTCCTTTATTGATAATATATCCAATAAGATCGTCGGTAACTACGCTTCCGACCCCTCTACTTCGAATATCGAGAACAAATTCTTCAGCGTCTTCAACGGCGAGGATTACCCCGTAGTCAACGACGGTAAGATACTTACCGATAAATCCGTTATCTATATGGGCGACGATTACGGCGCGTTCGAAAGCTACGACCCCGATACCTTCTCCGTTACCCTCTCCGCGTTAAGCCAGGACTACAAGATAAGCGATACCGACCAGGTCAAAGTTCCCGCCGACGTCGTGTTCGTAATCGACGTTTCCGGCAGTATGAGCAGCCCGGCAAACGGTTCAAGCGGCACGACCAGAAGGGAAGCCGTCGTCAACGCGGTCAACAGCGCCATGACGACTATCCTTACGGGCGAAGGCAACGAGAACAACCGCGTCGGCGTTGCGATCTTCTCCTCCGGCGGCAACGTTCTTCTCCCGCTCGACCATTACACCGCGGGCAACAACGGCCAGTTCCTTAACTACGATTCGAACAGCGGCGATATCTATACCGCTACGAACCTTAAAAATCCCAAAGGGACCGTTACAAGAACCAACGGCGAGTTTGACGATTTCACCCAGCAACACGGTACCTATACTCAGTACGGTATAGCGCTCGGCGCCGGTATCCTTACCGATAACGAAGATACGACGTTTACCGCCAAACTCTTCGAAGGCACCGATTACGAAAAAACGATAGCCGTCCCGAGACAGCCCGTTATGATACTCCTTTCCGACGGCGACCCGACCCACTGTACTCCCGAGTACGACGACGTCTTAAACGTCCCGAAAGGCGAACATTACGGCTCCGGTGTTTATACCACTCTCGAAAATAACAAAGGTATCCACGGCTACTATACGATACTTTCCGCGAACGCCTATAAAAAAGCGATCACCGACCATTACAAGAACAGCTCTACCTTCTATACTATCGGTATGGGCATCAACGCCACGGCGTACACCGACCTTTCGGCTAAATCCGCCACCGGCGACGCTTACAAGCGTGCGGTCCTTAACCCCAATGCCGCAAGTATGGCCGCGATAATCGACGATACCGCCAAGTCCACCGCTCCCAACAGCAAATACACCGCCGCGCAGACTTGGAGCCAGTCCTGCGAAATGCTCTCGCTCCTGCTTAACAATAAATATTCCGGTAATACCGTAACCGTTCTTTCTACCGACGATTACGATAATATCGGCGAAACCCTTACCAACGTTCCCGTCGTAAAGAACGAAGATTTCAAGGACGATTATTCCTACGCCAACGGTGCTTACTTCGGCAACCTTACCGCCGACGATCTGCAGGACGTTTTCAACAACATCATCAAGAGCAGTATCAGCTTCAAGAGCTACGGCTTCATGCTCTATAAAGGAAGCAGCGTTACCTTCACCGATACTATCGGCTCCGGTATGGAGATAAAGGGTAACCCCGTCCTCCGCTATAACGGCGTCAACTATCCCGTTACGATCAAATCCAAAGCCGGCGCGGTCACCGAATATGTCTGCAACGCTCTCGCGCTTACCAAAGACGGAAGCGGCATCGACGGTGCGGAGCGCAGCGCCGACCTCTCCCAGTTAGTAATTAAAGCTACCGAGAACGCCGACGGAACGACGACGGTCGACCTCGAAATTCCCGAAAGCGTGATTCCTTCCTATACCCCCGATATGAACGAGGATTGGTATTACGAGGCACTTCCCGTACGTCTTATCTATCAGGTAGGACTTTCCGACTATTCCAAGAACGAGGTCAAAAACCTCGGTAAAGGCGAAAGCGTTACCTACTATACCAACGCGTGGGGCTCGAATAACTCCGCGAGGGATACCCAGACGGCGCATCAGGATAACCCCTACTATAACGACGTAACCTACAAAAACGGCTTCTCCCGTACCCACGTTTTCGAGGACTATACAACGCCTAAGACCCAGAACACTACTGCTACCGCTGCGAACAGCATCTCCGCCGTAAGCTCGGCCTCCGGCGATACCCATATCATAAACGCCCAGCTCGGCAACAACGGTAAACTCGTCTTCACCAACACCGACGATGGCACGGTTCCCGTATACCTCGTAAAAGTCGACGAGGACGGCAACCCCGTCATAACCGATAAAGCTACGTTTATGCTCGGTACCGACTCGGCGTTCAGAAACGCTCCGAAAACGCTCTATACCGACGAAAACGGTCAAATAAAGCTTAGCGGTATCCTTCCTTCGACCACCTATTATCTTAAAGAGGTCCAAGCCCCTAACGGTTATCTCCGTGCGACGGGCGTCCTCTCCTTTAAGGTGGACGAAAACGGCGCGATAGTTTCCTTCAACGCTCCCGATGAAGAATTCTATATAAACAACGGTAAGATTTACGTCGAAAACGACGAAAATCCCACCGGAGGCAACGAACCTCCCGAGGGCGAGGTAATTCCCGTCCATACTAAATGGATCGACTCCTTCCGCGACGGCGAGGATAATCCCGATACCGACCTTGACGATAAAGCCGACAGTGAAGCTCTTAAAGACCTTTACAGACTTTACCTCAATATCGGCCCTGAAATTTCCTATAACGATATCGACGTCCTCTTCGTAATCGACCGTTCGTCGAGTATGTATACAGCGAGCTACGGCGCCAACGACGCTACCGATATCCTCGGTCAGCATCCCGTTCTCCGTCGAACGGCTCTTAACTCGATGCTCAACGGTATCGACACGAAGGGCGAATATAACGTATCCGCTCTTAAACCTAACGGCTTGATCGCCAACATAATGGCTATCAACCCCGACAATAAGGTCGCGGTCGTCGGCTATTCCGGCGAGCGCAACTATATCCCCGGCTTCTATACCGGAAGCGGATCGTCGATCACTCCCGTTTGGACTAACGGCTATCCCGTTACCGACGAGACCTCCGATTCCGGTACGAACTATGTTGCCGGCCTCGGTGCCGCCAACGATTATTTCAACGCCGTAAAAGACGACGGCAACGAAAAGATCCTTATCTTCCTTTCCGACGGCGCGCCTACCCGTTATTACACCTCGCTTTCCGGAACCGGAAGCCCCTCCAGCGGCAGCGGCAACACCGCTACCTATACCAACTCGGCTATCGACCAATTCCAAGCCCTCTGGCCCGACGTTAAATGCTACTCGATAGCGGTCGGCGACGACTACGACGACGTTTATTTGAGCCGTCTTGCCTATGGTAAGAACGGTGACCGCGACGGTAAGCTGATAAAGGGCGAAGACTTCAGCGTCATCCTCGACTATCTCGATGAGGAGATCACCGGCGGCGTCGGCAGATTCTCCAACCTCAAGATGTCGGATAAATTAAGCGAATACGTCGATTTCTATACTGACGATCTTGACGTTGTTATCAAAAAGATACCCGAAAGATCCGGTACCGAAGAGATCCTTTACCAAAACGGCGCTCTTACCACCGACGGCGAAAAGTATATCAAAAAACAAAACGGCGTCGTTATCAATCAACAAGATAAGACGATAACGATCGATTTCGCCGACGGCTACGTCGAAGAGGGTCATTACACCTTCCAGCTTTCCTTCAACGTCAAAGCAACGAAAAAGGCTTACGACGATTACGAGGATAACGTAATAAGCGGCGGACTTGTCCAAGGCTACGACGGCAACGTCGGTGATAACGCTACCGACTACGGAACGAACAAGACCTCCTCGAATAAGCCCGGCTTCGATTCGAACGACAGTGCTTATTTCGAATATGACCATACTCACGGCGGCGAGCCTCCCGTTTCCTATAAGCTCCCGTTCGATGAGCCTGTTATACAGGTAAACGGAACCAACCTTCCCGTTCGTAAGGTCTGGGCAGACGGCAACGATAAGCATTCGTCCGATCCCATAACCGTCGACCTTTATATGAAGATTCCCGGCTCCGCCGATCTCAAGATCGCCACGGCGGTCCTCGATCCTGAAAATGATTGGGAATATACCTTCGAGACCCTTCCGAAAGGCTACGAATATTACGTTGTCGAATCCGGCGTACCCGATGGCTACGAATCGACGTATAATGTTAACGCCGAGGGCTTCTACGTGATAACCAATACGCCCGTTACCGGAACCGTCAAAGTCCAGAAATCCTGGATAACCAACTCTTCTTCCGTTACTCCCAACTCCGCGACCTTCGTCCTCTACCTCGACAACGGCACGACGATCGCTCCCGTTTACGATTATCTCGGTAACCAATGCAAGATAACCATAGACGTTTACGACGGCTGGGAAGGGGAGATACAAAACGTTCCTATCATCAGTGAGGGCACCCTCTATCTCGTTGAGGAACCCGTCAAAAACTTCACGCCTACCGTCTCGGGAAGCGAAGAAATCGTGATAGGCGACAAAAAATACGTTGCCGTTAAGGTCGATGCCGTAAAAGATTCTACGATCACCGTCTCCTTCATCAACGTCTCCAATTCCGAACTGCCCGCTACCGGCGGTATCGGCGATAACCTCTTCTATATTCTCGGCGCGCTGCTTCTTGCTTCCGCCGCGATGATCGGGTTCGTGCGTTTTAAAAAGCGTGCTTCCCGCGCTAAACAGTAAAAAAAAATAAAAAAAATAAAAAAAATAAAAAAATTTGCTTTTCAAGAAAGGAAAAAACTATGAAAGCAACCAAACGCATCATCGCGATAATCGCGGTGCTCACCATGGTCCTCGCTCTCTGCGCTTCCGTCCTCGCTGAAGGAACCACTGAAAAAGGTACCATCAACATCACCAACGCCGAAATCGGTAAAGAGTACAAGATCTACAAGATTTTCGACGCCGAACTCGTTTATGACGAGACTTCCGAAGCGTCCGACGCTTCCGAGGCTTCCGAGGCTTCCGAGGCTTCCGAAACCTCCGAGACCTCCGAGACCGAAAAACAGGCGTCCGGTGTCTCCTACTCCGTCAAGGTTACCGATCCTCTGTATGCTGCTATCGAAGCCGATCTCGACAAAGCGGCTCCTACCAAAGCTGCCGACGCCGGCACAGTATGCCCCTTCACCTTCGTCGGTACTCCCGTTAACGGTGTTCAGGCCGTAGCCCATAAGGCTGATTTCCCTGAATCCATGGGACGTGGCTGGCTCAAAAACTACATCGATGAAAACAACATCCAGCCTACCGCCAAAAAGACCTGCGAATCCGGCAACACCGTAACCTTCTCCGACCTCGACCTCGGTTACTACCTCATCCAGCCGGGCGAAGGCGCTATCGCCACCGTCAACACCACGACTCCTACCGTCAACGTTGTTGACAAAAACCCGCGTAAACCCGAAAACGTTGACAAATCCGTCACCAACGAAGGCGGCGTCAATATCGGCGACAAAGTCCCCTACACTGTAACCTTCACCGCTACCAACTTCTATATCCCCGAAGGCAACGTTACCGGCTCCGCCGTTGAAATGATCGACAAATACACCGCTGTCGACGTAGCTCTCGGCCTTATGGATATGAGCAGCATCGTAGTTAAATACTACAAAGAAGGCGAAGATCTCGAAGGCGAAGGCCATGTTATTGCCAAATCCTCTGCAACCGGCGACAACGGCTGGACTCTCTCCACCTCTTCCGCTTCTAAAACCGTTAAAAACGTTCTCAACGCGGATATTTCCGTTACCGAGTACACCAACACCATCACCATTCCGTGGGCTGCTGCTCCCGAAGGATCCGATGAACTCGCTTCCCTCTATCCGTCTCCCGTTACCGTCGTTATCACTTACGAAATGACCGTTACCAAAGACGCTGCCGATATCTACGGCCAGCTCGCTTCCAACGAAGTTACCGTTACCGGTTACAACGGCAACTCTACCATCCCCGTTGGTTCGGATGATGAAGACGTTCCCACCACTTCTATCTCTATGAGAAAATACGACGGCAGCACCAGCGATACCATCGACGGCGCTTACTTCATCCTCTTTAAAGAAGCTGAAGAAGACGACGAAGAAGAGACCTCCGGCGAAACCTCTGCCGAAGCTTCCGTTGAAGAAACCTCCGTTGAAGAAACCTCCGTTGATGCTTCCGAAACCTCCGTTGAAGAAGAACCCAACTATGTCTACTACAAATGGGACGGCGATAACAATACCATCATCTGGACTCCCAATAAAGACGAAGCTACTCCCATGTTAGCCGACAACCTCTATGAGACCCAGGAATTCAAAGGTCTTTCCGCCGGCACCTACTATATCGAAGAGACTGTCAACCCCGACGGCTATACCAAACTCGTTAATCCCGTTGTCGTAGTTATCACTCTCGGCTCCGATAAAAAGTTCACCGTTACTCAGGACGGCGAAGCTGTTACCGCCAATAAATACGGCTACTACACCATTCAGGTCGCTAACTACAAAGGCTCCGCAATGCCCTCCACCGGTGGTATCGGCACCATCATCTTCATCTCCTGCGGCGTCGTTCTCTTCCTCGCTGCCGCTATCGTTCTTGTTACCAAGAAACGTATGTATAACGAAGACTGATCAAATTAGTCCCGTTTATCAGCTTTAACTGATTCTGTCCGCGGGGAGAAGCTTATCTTCTCCCCGCGGAAAAGATTTATTTATCTCTAAGCAACAAGGAGAATTCTATGAAAAGAAGCCGTGTCTGGACAATAGTGCTTGCGGTTGTCGGTTTCATAGGATTGTGCTTGCTGCTGTACCCGACCGTAAGTGATTTTTATAACCGAAACTATACTACTCACGCGGTCGCGGAATATACCGAAATGGTCGATAACACCGATAAGGAAATGACAAAAAAGTGCTGGGAGGACGCCAAAGCTTATAACAAAAAGCTTCTTTCGCGCTCCAACCCCTTTGAACTTCCGCCGAGCCTTGTCGATGAATATAATTCTTCCTTCGGTATCCTCGATAAAGGTCTTATCGGCTATATCGAGATTAGCAAGATTAACGTTTCTCTGCCCGTCTATCACGGAACCGGCGATGAAACGCTTTCAAAAGGTGTCGGGCATCTTAACTGGAGCAGCCTTCCGACCGGCGGCGAAAGCACCCATTGCGTCGTTTCGGGACATCGCGGTCTCGTCAACGCCAAGCTTTTCACCGACCTTGATATGCTTCGCGAAGGCGACGTTTTTGTGTTCCATGTCCTCGACCAGACCTTGACCTATGAGGTCGACCAGATACGGACCGTTCTGCCCGACGAGGTCTCCGACCTTGCGATAGTCGAAGGTAAAGATTATTGCACACTCGTTACCTGCACCCCCTACGGTATCAATACTCACCGCCTTCTCGTGCGCGGACACCGCGTGAAAAACGAACTTAAAGATACGGTGGTCATAAGCGAAGCCGTCGTCATCGACCAGATAATCGTTGCCGTCTGCCTCGCCGTACCGCTTCTCCTTATACTTGTCTGCGGCGTCATATTCAAAAAGCCGAAGAAAAAGAAAAAACTCACCGTTGATGATTATCCTCTGGAGGATACGCTATGAAAAAACGTAAAATTATTAGATTGGCGACGGTTTTTGCCGTGCTTTTCGCGGTTTTCTGTCAGTCGCTCCTTGGCGTTCTCGCTGCTAAATTCAGCGATGCCGAAGAAGTGCTCGACCTTTCGAAATCGTGCTCTCTTACCGTCGTCTGCCGGAATTCCGAGGATGATTTTTCCGACCTGCCCGTCAGCGTCTATAAAGTCGCCGACCTGACCTCCGAGTATACCTACGTCCCCGTCGGCGCGTTCGCTTCCTATCCGATAAGCTTCAACTACGCCGAATCGACCGCCGAATGGGATGCTCTTACCCAAACCGTCGAAAACTACGTTTCGGCTGATTCGATTTCTCCCGATTATCAGTCTGTTACCGATAAAAACGGCAGCGCTCTGTTGAAAAACATCCCCGCCGCCCTCTACCTCGTCTCTGTCGATTGCTCTTCGATAAGCGGCGTTTTCGCTCCCTTCCTCGTTTTCGTCCCCACTCTCGGCGAAGATAAACTTTGGAAATACGATTCCGTCGTTTACCCCAAATACAGCGGCGCCGAGCCCGACGATGAGGAATACAAAGTTATAAAAGAATGGAAAGACGGTATGTCTCCCGACCGTCCCGATTTCGTTACGGTAGAGATAAAACGCGACGGCGAATATTTCGAGCGCGTTACTCTAAACGACAAAAACGCGTGGGCGTATATCTGGCGTACCGCTCCCGGCCATACGTGGGCTGTCGAAGAAATAGTCGTTCCCGAAGGCTATACTCCTTCCGTTGCCCGCGAAGATAACACCTTTATCGTTACCAACACCAAAGAAGGCGACACCCCCGAGGATGAATCCTTCCGCGTAGTTAAAAAATGGGTTGACGGCGGCAGCAAAGACCGTCCGACCTCCGTTGAAGTGGTTATTACCTGCGACGGCAGCGAATATAAGACGGTTACTCTCGACGAATCCGATGCTTGGGCTTTCGAGTGGACCTACGAAACCGGCCACGAATGGGCGGTCGAAGAGAAAAACGTCCCCGAAAATTACGAATGCCTCGTCGAGAAACATTCCAAATCCTTCATCGTTATCAATACTCTTAAAGAAGACGTTCCCGAATACGAATCCTTCAAGGTCGTCAAAGAATGGTACGATAATAATTCTCCCGACCGTCCCGCTTTCGTAAAAGTCAATATCAAACGCGACGGCGAACTTTTCAAAGAAATAACCCTTTCTCTCGATAACAGCTGGCTCTACGAATGGGAATCCGAAGTCGGCTACGATTGGACGGTCGAAGAAATCGTCCCCGATGATTATAAATGCGAACTCGTTACCATCGGTAACCTCTTCATCCTCAAAAACACTTCCGAAATCACTCCTCCTTCCCCCGAAAAGGAATATTACAAAGTCGTTAAGAACTGGCGCACTATCCCCGGCCAGTCTCTTCCCGACGGTATCGACGTAACGATCCTTCGCGACGGCGTACTTTACGATACGGTTACTCTTTCCGAAGGCAACCATTGGACTTTCGAATGGGAAACCGACGCCGGCTATAGCTGGCTCGTCCTCGAGCCCGTCGTTCCCGAACGCTATAAAGTTTCCTACGAAAGAGTCGGAAACACCTTCATCGTCAACAACACCTTCGTTCCCGAGCCCCCTCCTTATCCCGAGCTCGAGACCTATAAAGTCGTAAAAGTCTGGGATGACGACGGCGACGAAAACCGTCCCGAAAGCGTTACCGTAATAGTAAACCGCGACGGCGAATTCTGCTATAAAGCAGTCCTCTCCGACGAAAACGCGTGGATCTTCACTTGGGAATCCTTCGAGGGCTATAACTGGACCGTCGTAGAAGAAACCGTTCCCGATAACTACGAAGTAAAATACGAAAACAACGAATTCACCTTCGTTATCACCAATACCCGCATAGTCCCGCCTCCCGTAATGGAGACCTACCGCGTCGTTAAAGTCTGGGATGACGATAATAACGCGAACCGTCCCGAAAGCGTCGAAGTCGAGATAAAATGCGACGGCGAGCTTTATAAGACCGTCGTTCTCTCCGACGAGAACGGCTGGGCTTTCGAGTGGACCGCCGAAGAAGGGCACGAATGGAAGGTCAGCGAGCTTAACGTTGCCAAGTATTACGAAGCAAAAGTCGAGCTTGCCGATAAAGTCTTCGTCGTTACCAACACCTATAATCCTCCCATCGAGGAATATAAAGTCGTTAAAGTCTGGGATGACGATAACTACGAAAGCCGTCCCGAAAGCGTCGATATAATCGTCAACCGCGACGGTGAATTCTGCTACAAAGCCACCCTTTCCGACGATAACAACTGGCTCTTCACATGGGAATCCTTCGAGGGATACGAATGGACCGTCGTCGAAGAAAACGTTCCCGAAAATTACGAGGTCAAATACGCCAAAAACGGTTTCACCTTCGTCGTTACCAATACCCGAATAATCCCGCCTCCCGAAAAAGAAACTTATCGTGTCGTAAAAATCTGGGATGACGGCGATAACGAATCCCGTCCCGCTTCCGTCGAGATAAAGATAAATAAAGACGGCGCCGAATTCGAAAAAGTTACCCTTTCCGCCGAAAATAACTGGGCTTACGAATGGGAGACCGAAAAAGGCTTTACGTGGACGGCAGAAGAGATCAACGTTCCCGACGACTACGAAGTAAAAGTCGAACTTGCCGACAAAGTCTTCGTCGTTACCAACAAGCTTATCCCCCCGAAGACCGAGACCTATAAGGTCATGAAACAGTGGCGCGACGACGACGTAAATCTCCGTCCCGCCTCCGTCGAGGTCGAGATCTATAAAGACGGCACCCTTTATGAAAAAGTTACCCTTTCCGCCGACAATAAGTGGATGTACGAATGGGAAACCGAATTAGACCATAAATGGAACGTCGTCGAGCGTAACGTCCCGAAGGATTATACCGTTTCCATCGAAAACAAAGATAATACCTTCATCGTTACCAACACGGCTGTTGAAGTCCCGCCCGAACCCCCGAAGGACGGCGATACCTCCAACACCTACCTCTACGTTATCGCTATGGCGGTCGCGGGTATTGCTCTTATAGCCCTCGGCGCATACGGCAGAAAACGCGTATATGAAAGATAAACGTTCTCTGCTTACCAAAATCGTTCTTGTCCTCGGCGCGCTTTTAGTGCTCGCCGCCGCGGCGCTGCTTATATATTTCAAAGTCAGCGAAAAGAACTATAAAACCGATAACGCCTCCGCCGTCTCATTCATCGAGTCGGTGATACCCGAAACCGAGCCCGGAGTCATCGAAAATCGCTCGAATCCCGTTATGCCCGCTTTCGAATTTGAAGGCGAGGATTATATAGGGATTTTCGAGTACGAACGCTTCGGCGTCAAGCTTCCCGTCAAATCCCGCTGGTCAAAGCGCACCGCTAAATATACCCCCTGTCTCTTCTGCGGAAGCGCCTACGACGGCACGATAGTAATAGGCGGCGGCTTCGATTTCGTCGCCGATACCGATATCGGCGATAAAATCAAGCTTACCGATATGAAAGGCACCTATTATACCTATAAGGTCGCCTCGGTCAAACATTCGAAAAACGCTTCAAGTGAAACGCTTTGCGAAGGGGAGTTCGACCTGACGTTCTTCGCCCGCTCCGCCGAAACCAAGGACTACATTATCGTCCGCTGCAACGTCGGATAAGCCCGGGCTAAGTAAAATCGCGTGAACAAAAGAACCGTGTAAAAAACACGGTTCTTTTTTACTGCTTCAGAGAGAACTTTTTTCTCAGTCATTTACGTTTAGTAAACTCCGTTCGAAAAAAGTCCTCTCTTCATTGTCTCACACGATTTTTCTACGCCCTTGTTTTAATTGTAATCCCTCGCGAAAGTTTACTTTCGCGCTTTAAAAGTTTTTGCCAAGCTTTTTACAAAAAGCGGCGCGCTTTAAAAGTTTTTCGCTTCCTTTTTTCAAAAAGGAAGGGCTTTTTTGCCTGCTTTTTTCTCGAAAAAAGTAGGTTTTCTTTTTTCTGTCAATACTAAATAACATCACATATACTTTTAAAAAAGAAAAGGTGATGCTATGCGATATTTTGCCGGCGCGAATACCTACGGCGGATTTGTTTCTCTGTTCGATAAAGCCATTAAAGACGCCGAAAACGTCTGTATATTAAAAGGAACGAGCGGCTGCGGTAAATCTACTTTTATGCGAAAAATCGGCGAGGAAGCCGAGAAAAGAGGGTATGAATGCGATTATATCCTCTGCTCCGCCGACCCGTCCTCACTCGACGGCGTGATAATAAAAGAAATGTCCCTCGCCGTCGTCGACGGCACGCCGCCTCACGTAATGGAGCCGAAATACCCGCTCGCGAAAGAGACGCTTGTCGACCTCTCGGCTTTCATAAACGAAAATAAAGTCAAGGCAAGAAGGGAAGAGGTGATCTCTCTTATAGATAAAAAAAGAGAAAAATATACCTCGGCTTATAACCTTCTCGCCGCCTGCAAAGAAACGGAATTCGCTCTTACGTCCCTCGAAGAGAGGTATTTCGACCGCGACCTTTCCGCTAAAAAAGCGCTCTCGCTCGTCAGGAATCTTTCGCTTTTCGGTGGCGAGGAAAAAGAAATACTCACTTACGCTTTCAATTCCGAGGGCTTCTTCGTTCTTAAGGCTTTCGAAGAAACCGAAAATGCGTATATCCTTAAAGGCTCGCCGGTTTTCAAAAAACTCTTTATGCGCGACGTCGTCTTCGCCGCCCACGAGCTCGGCGCGTCGTTCGTTAAAATGCCCGACCCGCTCGATTTGTCTTCTCCCGCCGCGGTGTATTTTAAAGACAGCGCGTCGCTCGTTTGCGCCTATCCCGAAATCCCCTCCGAAAACGCAAAGAAAATAAGAAGTATCAACGTAAATAACCTTGCATCTCCCGACGTTAAAAATATAAAACTGCGCGAAAACAATATAAAAAAGCTTTATTCCGAGCTTCTTTCTTCCGCGAAAGACGAGCTCGAAATCGCGAAAGAATATCATTCACATCTCGAAAAAATATATGTTTCCGCCGCCGACTTCGGCGCCTTGTCCTCTTTTACCGAAAATTATATAAAGAAACTTTTTCGCGAATAACTTTTGATTTTTCTTCATAATTATCTCTTGTAAGAAAGGCGGATAATTATGAAAAAACAAAACAAGAATAAACAAGAAAATTTTATTTTAAGATCCCTCGTCGGCTCGCTTTTCTGCCTGCTGACGCTTGGCGTTTGCGCCGTGCTCTTTGCGTTTATAATAAAAAACCGCCCCGATACCGATTCGCTCTCTGCCGTCGCCGCGTTGTTTTCGTCGTGTTTGTCCTCCGCCGTCGGCTCGTTTGTCGCCTGCCGCGGAAGCGGCGACTGTATAAGAAACGCCGTGATTTCGTCTGTGCTTCCGATTTTGACCGTGCTCGTCGCCTCGATGATCATAAAAGACAACGAAACGTCCGCCGCCGTCTGCCTTTTTGTTTTCCCGCTTACGTCGATACTGACCGCGCTTATATATAAAAGAAAACGCAGCCGCAAAAACAAAGCGCTTCGCAAGGCTCTGCGCCGCTCTTGATTTTTAATATCTCCCGTGGTATAATATCTTCGGGAGGTGGAGTAATGCAGCTTCAGGAATCCGGCGAGATGTATCTCGAATCACTTTTCGTGCTCTCCAAAAAACTAAAAACCGTCCGCGCCGTCGATATCTGCAACGAGCGCGGAGTCTCGAAACCAAGCGTCTCGAAAGCGCTGGGAATACTTAAAAACGGCGGCTACGTTACTTTAAAAGACGACGGAAGCCTCGCCCTTACCGCCAGCGGCTCCGAAATCGCCGAGAAGATATACGAAAGACATCAATTGCTTACAAAATGCCTTTTAAAGCTCGGCGTTGACGAAGAGACCGCGTCCTTTGACGCCTGCAAGATCGAGCACGTCATCTCCGATAAAACCTTCGACGCCTTAAAAAACTTTTCAAAAGATACCTAAAATAAAAGAAGCTTCGGGCTTCTTTTTTTTGCTTTATTTTTCAAGTCATAAAAATCACGCTTTTTCAAATATTATTTATGATGCATGCATCAATCCGAAAAGGCGGAAATCAAAAAAATGAGATCAATAAAAATCAAAGCGTTTGCAGTTCTGCTCGCGATGCTGACGTTTCTTATCCTGCCGTTTGCGGTCAGCGGCGAAGAAGAAACAAAAATGCTTATCCCGTCGGGCGCGGTCTTCGGCGTCAAATTCTTCACAAAAGGCGCTCTCGTGCTCGGAACGACGGGCGTAAAAACCGAAAAAGGCGTCGTCTCTCCCGCCAAAGACTGCGGGATAAAAAAAGGCGACGTCATAATAAGGGCTTGCGGAAAAGAATTCGAAAGCGCCTCGGAGCTGATAACCCTTATCGAAAGCTCGGGAGGTAAAAGCGTGTCGCTCGCCGTAAACCGCGGCGGCGAGGAGATATCGCTTAAAGCCACCCCCGTCTATGACCGCGAAAGCGGAAAATACCGAATAGGGATCTTCGTGCGCGACAGCGCCGCCGGTATCGGAACGGTAACCTATATCGTCCCCGAAACAAAAGAATTCGGCGGCTTGGGACACGGGATCTACGACTCCGAGACCTCGGCTCTGCTCCCGCTCGGGAGCGCGCCGACGGTCGACGTAACCGTTACCGGAATAATAAAAAGTCTGCGCGACGACCCGGGCGAGATAAACGGCAATTTCGGTATCAAAAAAACGGGCGAGCTGTTTTCAAACACGGAACAGGGCGTGTTCGGAAAGTTTTCGGCTCTGCCGAAAAATCTCCGCTCGCCTCTGCCTGCCGCGAATAAAAATGAGATAAGGGCAGGGAAGGCGTATATCATTTCGACTCTCGACAGCGGGGGAACAAAGGAATATGAAATCGAAATCGAAAAAATCTATCCTTCCTCCGAAGGCGTCAAGAATTTTCTTATCCGCGTAACCGATAAAGAATTGCTCGAAAAAACCGGCGGAATCGTGCGGGGAATGAGCGGCAGCCCGATAATCCAAAGCGGAAAACTCGTCGGCGCCGTAACCCATGTTCTCGTCGGCGATCCGACCCACGGCTACGGTATCTTTATCGGCAATATGCTTGCCGCCTCCGAAAAAGCAAAGAAAACGTCAGGGCCTTGCTATTATTCGTTCGCGGCGTGATGAGAACCGAAAAAAAGAAGAAGCGTTTTGCGGAGTGTTCCCCAAGGACACTCCGCAAGGCAAATATTTCACTTTTATTTTCAACCGAATAGAAAAAGCAGGCTGATTTAATTGTCAGCCTGTCTTTCTATATTGGTTATATAACAAAACTAATACTCTTCCGCTTCTTCTTTTGCTTTTCCCGTGCCGTTTTTGCCTCTTTTTCCGCCTTCTTTTTGCGATAATTTTCAATTTATTAACAATTATTCCGTCAAAATGCGCTATAATATGACAAACGACAAAATTCGACAAAATGTTACATTCTTCGACTTGCCTTCCGTCGAAAAACGGTAATTTCTGTAAATATCGCTTTTCGGGGCTCGAAAACTGTAAACCGAAAGTCTTTTGCACGCTTCATTTTCCGCTTGAAATCTATTGAACTCCGTATTTTTCGTGTGATAAAATATATTCACAATAAACGTAACAGGAGAAGAAAATTATGGAAAAAGCGAAAGTGCTGGTAGTAGACAGCAATCAGGAATTCAGAACACAATGTATCCAATGCCTGAGGCGTCAGGATATAGAAGTAATAGGCGAAGCCTCCGACGGGCAGGAAGCTTTCGCAAAAATGGCGAGGCTGAAACCGAATATAGTCGTTTCCGACCTTTATCTCGGAAAGCTTGACGGCGCGGCGCTGATAAAAACGGCGAAGCGCCAGCTTCCGAACGATTTTCCCGCTTTTATAATGGTCGCCGCTTTCGCGAGCCCGAGCCTTTTCGAGGAATGCTGCGAGGCGGGTGCCGCTTACTGTATGTTGAAGCCCGTCGATTATAACGCCCTCGGCGAAAGAATAAAACGTCTCGCCGATAAAGGCAGAAAGATCGGAAGTGCCGCCGTCCCCGCGAGGGAAGAGGCGGACCTCGAATCGCAGGTTACGAAAATAATCCACCAGATAGGCGTCCCCGCGCATATAAAGGGCTACCAGTATCTCCGCACCGCGATAATTATGACGATAAAGGATAACGACATCATAAATTCGGTAACGAAAGTCCTTTATCCTTCTGTCGCAAAGCAGTATTCGACTACAAGCTCCCGCGTCGAGCGCGCTATCCGCCACGCAATCGAGGTCGCGTGGGATAGGGGAGACCTCGACGTTTTGAATTCTTTCTTTGGCTATACGGTCCAGAACTCCCGCGGAAAACCCACCAACTCCGAGTTTATCGCCATGATAGCCGATAATTTGCGCCTAAAGAATAAATCAGCTGTAACTGTCGGCGGTTAAAATCGTGCGACCACGGCTCCAAGATACGGCACAGACCGAACAAAAACGCGGTTTATATAACGGTTAGTTCTTACAAAGCCACAAATATCCATCTATTAAAAAAATAAGGTGCATTTTTCAATGCACCTTTATTTTT
>JAZUJV010000274.1:0-3704 GCA_045642945.1 Eubacteriales bacterium
GAAATGCGCCGAAATACTTGCTTTTACTAATTATATATGATATATTTTTTATGTAAGATATCAAAAGAACAGTAAGCATATATTCAGCAAACTGACCATAGGAAGGGTGAACAGCGTGAAAATTTCAAAAAAACGCGGCAGTATTTTAATATCGGTCATTTTAGCGATGCTGATAATGTTCGCATCGTGCTTTACCGTGTTTGCGGACGGTACCGAAACACCCATTGTTCCGATCGATTCGGGCGTCGAGATAAACGGGCTGAATCTTATATTAAGCGGCGAAATCGGTCTTACTTTTCACGTATACGTGCCGAAGAAATACCGCGACGGCACAATGAAGCTTACATTTATGGATAATGAGCCGATCACGATGAATATTACAGATTGCCCGAGGGACAGCAACTTACGTTATACCGCAACGTATTATTTAAGCGCGATAGAGCTTTCCGAGCCGGTTACGCTTACCGTTTACGACAAGTACGGACAACCGCTTGCCCAGAAATCCCGTTCGGCGGAAGATTACGTGAATCTTTTACTAAAAGATGAAAAAGCAACGGAGCAGGAAAAGAACGTAGCGAAATCGCTTATCAATTACGGACATTTTGCCCAGCTTGCATGCAGCGAGGAAAACGGATGGGTCATCGGCGAGGATCTTGCCGAGACGTCAAAGTTATATGATCTGACTGTTGGAACGGACGTATTCGACGCGTACGGTATTGAATGGGAGAAATATTCAACTTCTTTCCGCACATTCAATATGGCTTTACGCCTTGACTACAAGACCGACATATATCTTTATTTTCCGCTTTCCGAAAAGCCGACCGTTACCGTAAACGGCAAAGCGGCTGAAGCTGTAAAGAGCGAGCGGTCTCGAGATCGCTATGAGGTTCGTATCGGCGAAATCAGCGCACTTAAGTTGGATGAAAAGTACACGGTTACCGTAAACGAAGCAGTTTTTAAGATCTCCGCTTTTACATATTGTAATCTTGCGGTATCGAGCGGAAAAAATAAAAACACGATAGATGCGATCAGGGCGCTCTATGAGTTTTATCGGGCAACGGTGGATTACCAAGTTGCCGCGGGGGTACAAAATTGAACAAGAAGATATTAAATTATATTGCAATACTGCTTGCCGCGCTGACGCTCTTTGCTTTTGCTTCCTGCGGTGAGAATAACGATAGCTCCGATATGACCGTAACTCCATCCGAAATTTCTTCCGTAGAATCGGACAGCAAGCCAACCGAGGGCGAAATCATAACAGAAAATGATGTGGAAGAGCAAACGGAAGACGACGCAGAAACGTCAGTAGTAAGTGAAGCTTCTGATAATGATTCAAAAGCTCAAAACGTATCCGAAACCGATAAACCATCCGAGGAAGCATATACTGACGAAATGACTGTATCCGCGGATCCCGAACAAGGTGAAACAATAGTTTCCGAATCGGAAGCAGGAGAAACAGATAACAGCGCCGGGTCAAAACAGGAAGACGATACTTCCGAAGCGGAAGAACAGGATAATGAAGGCGAGCTTATAACTCCTACCGGCGAAATCGTGTTACCGACAATTAATCCATGAATACTGAGATTAAAGTTAAATTTTCCGACATTATTATAGGCATTACATCCCGTTCTTCATATTTGAAACGTTTTTGCAGGGATTATCTATCTGACGGTGAGCCTGCGTTTTCCGTATCTGCAACGAACGAACAGATAAACGAGGAAATCCGAAACGCAAACGCGCCTATAACCTTTGATCATGCCGAATCGCTTTGTGTTTACCGAGAAATTGCCGAAATGCTGCCTCTTTATGACCGTGTCGTTTTTCACGGCGCAGCGATTGAATACGGCGGAAAAGCATATATTTTTACTGCACCG
This sequence comes from Eubacteriales bacterium, assembly GCA_045642945.1. Lineage (GTDB taxonomy): Bacteria > Bacillota > Clostridia > Oscillospirales > CAG-382 > Coliplasma. Next base: position 1,875 of record JAZUJV010000274.1, read on the forward strand.
AGCGGCACGGGAAAAACAACGCATATAAATCTTTGGAAGCAATATATAGGCGATAAAGTGAAAATCATAAACGGCGACAAGCCAATAATTTCGCTTACAGACGGCAGAATCACCGTTTGCGGAACACCGTATGCCGGCAAAGAAGGATTACAGACAAATATATCAGCCGAGATTTTTGGAATATGTTTCCTTTCGCAGGGAGATGACAACATAATAACGGCGATATCTCCAAAGGACGCTTTTATAAAACTCTATTTACAGACCTATAAGCCGCAAACGGAAGAAGCTGTCAGAAAGACGTTTGAAATCATCCGTACGCTTTGTACTATATCCTGCTTCTCTCTTTCCTGCGATATGACCGAGCAAGCGGTCAAAACATCATTTGAAGCGCTAACAAAAGAAAAATACGGAGAAAGACAATGAAAATCAAAGACGGATATATAAAGTTCAAATCTTATGACGGATGGGTAATAACGCCCATTGGCGATGAAAGCAAAAAGAATAAAGTAATTATAACTTTAAACGAAACGGCAGCGGAAATATGGGATATGTTGAAGGAAGAAAAAAACGCGGATGAAATAGCAAAAGCGTTTTCCGAAAAATACGGAATTTCTTTTGACAGAGCAAAAAATGACGTTTCCAAAATAGTTGAACCTCTTATAAATAAAGGAATATTGACTGAATAAAACGTTTATTTTTTGTTTTGCGAAACAAAAAACCGATGGCTGAAGAGCACTAATAAAAGGATTATAGAATGAAGATAAACGACGCCTACGATTACCTCATTCATCTCATCACTTGCGCCATACACAAAAAAACGCCGGAGCCGCTTCCAAATGGCATCGACGCTGAGCAGGTTTTATCCTGTTCGATTCGTCATGAAGTCGCCGGATTTGCTTATCTCGGCGCAATAAGAGCCAAAACAAATTTTGATGCCAATTCTTTGAATAAATGGAAACAACGGTATCTGCTCGGCGTCAGCCGTCATACAGAGCAGGAAGAAGCCCGTAAAACTCTTGTTTCGGCTTTACACAAAAAAGGCATTGCAACACTTGAAATACAAGGTACAAGAGTTAAAAAGTATTACCCGTCTCCAGAGCTCCGTATGATGAGCGATATTGATATCATCATCGAGAAAGAATATATTCCCGAAGCTGAAAAGATTTTAATAAATCTCGGCTATAAAACCGTCCGTCAAGGCGATTTTGAAGTTGACGCGAATAAGAACGATATTAATATCGAAATTCACACCGATTTTTTTCACGAAGACAATATATTCACCAAAATCATCAATGAACCGTTTAAGGCGGCAACGGTGCAGGAAGATTTGAATGCCTCCGTTTCCGATACGGTGTTTTGGATATATCATCTGCTTCACTGTCTAAAGCATTATACCGGCAAAGGAATAGGGATGCGCCGTGTGCTTGATTTATATTTTCTTGCGCCTGAAATGGCAAAAACCGCGGATAACGAGTATGTAGATAAGCTTTTAAAAGATAACGGGCTTTATGAAGATATGCAAGACCTTTTTGCCGTCGCGAAATATTGGTTTGACGGAATAGTGCCGGACAGAAACATTCAAGATATTATCAGCGTTATGAAAACTGCCGGAACACACGGCAATATGGATATTTACCTCAATAATAAGTTTGCCGACATTCATAAACAAGGAAAACGTTTTGTAAAGCTCCGCTATTGTCTGTCGCGTGTATTTCCGTCAAAAATAAGAATATATATGTCTTGTCCGAGATATAAAAAATACCGTTTGCCGTATCCGATAGCATGGCTTTGTTATACGATCCGCATTATGTTAAAACCCCGAACGTATAA
>JAZUJV010000275.1:0-2146 GCA_045642945.1 Eubacteriales bacterium
TATGGTAAGATGTTTGTAGTTCATACGTTTTCTCCTGGTTTTTGGTTTTGTCGTTATTATCATTATACCACGGATTCGTATGAACTTCTTTTTTATTTTTTACTGTTGCACTTGATAGTATAATTCATCACATAAAAAATAAAGGTGCATTGAAAAATGCACCTTTTTCAATTAAATTTTGTTCGCAAAGCGAAGCGCGCTGAATGCTATTTGAAGAGTTCTATCGAGACGAGCTCGACCTTTTTAGTTTCGGGGGTGAAGACGAATTTATTTTCGCCTTCGACGAGGGATATCTCGCGGCAATCGAAGAAGGTTTTGCCGTCAGTTCCGCCGACGATGAAATCCGCGGCGCGTTTTTCGTTTATATTGAGCGAGACGTTCGACTGAGTGAGAGTATCCGTCGAGGAGGTAAAGCCGGCGCGAAGTATCACCCTCTCGGCCTTATCGGAGGAGACGGAAATTACATCCTTTAAGCCCGAGATGACGGCGAAGGGGACTTTTTCGGCGCACTCGGCGCGAAGGTCGCGTTTTAAAATTCCCGAGCGCAATACCTTATAGGAGAGGCTGTCGAGCGCGAAGGAGAGCAGGTCGAGGGCGCATTTTTGGAGCTCCGAGCGTTTAAGCGTTCCGTCGGCGAGCGATTTTAAAATATCGTCGTCGGCGCGAGCGGCGTCGGGGGTTACCATATAGACGTCGCCGAGGGCGTGGACCATACCCGAAAGTTTGGTTTTGCAGCCGTCGTCTTTTTCAATTTTCTCGCAGGAATTGACGTTTGCCCACCAGTCGGTCATTACGAAGCCGTCGAAGCCGAAGTCGTTTCTAAGGAGTTTGACCGTTAAATCGTAGTTGGAGGCAGCCCAATAATTATTTATCGGGTTATATGATGTCATAACCGAGCGGACGGGAGAGGTTTTGACGCATATTTCGAAGGGTCTGGCGTATATTTCGCGTATCGCGCGCTCGCTTATCACCGCTTCGACGTGGTGGCGGTCGCATTCCTGATTGTTCGCCATAAAATGTTTGAGCGCGCCGCTTACGCCCGCGTCGTCAAGTCCCAAGCAGACGCCGGAAGCCATTAAGCCCGAAAGAAGCGGGTCCTCGGAGAAATATTCGAAGTTTCTGCCGCACAGGGGATCGCGATGGATATTCGCACCCGGTCCCAAAAGTATATCGACGCACCACGAGGCGAGCTCGCAGCCGCAGGCAAAGTAGCAATCGCGTACCAGACCGAACGGGTCGAAGGTGGAGGCAAGGCAGGTGGCGGAGGGATAGGCAACGCATTTCGCGTCGCTGACCATTCTTATTCCGGAAGGGCCGTCGGTACAGCAGAGCGTCGGGACGCCGAGGGCAGCGAGCGACGGAGTAACGCCGACGAAGGCGGCGGCGGTGCCCGGGGTAACCTTCGGGGAGGACATTCCTTCGGCGCGGACGAGATTTTTTAAATCCTCGTCGGAAAGACGGGCGACGAAATCATTGAGTGTCGCTTTTCCGTCGGCGACGTCGGAGAAAAGGATACCGTCTTTTTCGTGAGTGGGTATCTCTTCGGGAATCGGCTCTTCGGATTTTTTATAAAGCGGGGCTTGTTCGAAAGTTTTTTCGCCGTTTTTGTTGACAAGGCGGTCGAAAGCTATCTTCGGCGCGAGGGCGGAGGAGACTTTTTTGAGTATCAAATCTTCATCAAGCGTGAACGAACAGCAGTTTGCCGAATCACGGACGTTTTCGCCCAATGAGAAGACATATTCGCCCTTTTCGAGCAGGTAGGCGCAGTTTTTATCGTCAAACGAAGCAAGGCGCTCGTCGGCGATATCAAGCTCGAAATCGTAAGCTTCGTCTTTTTGTAAAAGCTTCGTTTTTTCGAAGGCGGCGAGGACTTTTTTGGGCTTGCCGAGGTTACCCTGCGGGGCTTGGACGTAGCATTGAACGACGGCTTTGGCGGGGGTATCGCCGAGGTTACGGACGATGCCTTTTACCGTCGTAACGCCGCATTCTCTGGACATAGAGGCAAAATATATCCCGAACTCGGTATAGGAGAGCCCGTAGCCGAAAGGATAGACGACGTCTTTTTCGGCGAAGGTCTCGAAATAGCGGTAGCCGACGTAGATATCTTCTTTATATATAACTCTTTTGGGCGTGCCGAAATTTTCGC
>JAZUJV010000276.1:0-2991 GCA_045642945.1 Eubacteriales bacterium
GCCCGCCGGCAACATTTATTCGCTTGAAAGTGGGTGGTACGTGGATATTTACGAGTGGCTTTCGCAAGGCGGGTACGTCGATTACGTTATGCCGCAGTTATATTTCGGGTTCAAAAACAGGGTCTGTCCGTTCGACAAGATTCTTGAAGACTGGGAAAACGCGGTAAAAAACGAAAACATAAAGCTTTATATCGGGATATCGGCGGCGAAATGCTGTCTCGGAAGCGAGGGGGTCGCGGACGCGTTCGCGGGGGACGGCGGCAAATACGAATGGCGCGACGAGAAAAACGTTATAGCGAGGCAATTAGAGCTCGTCTGCGGCGGGAAGGCAAAAGGGTTTTGTATGTTCAGCTGCTCATCGCTTATCGACATGGAAACGTTTGAAGACAATGAGCTTTTAGCGGATGAGAAAAAGCATTAGGAGGAGTTGATCAAGTAAAAATAAAACACACCTTTTTCGAGAAAAAGGTGTGCCAAAAAGCCCTTCCTTTTCGTGAAAAGGAAGCGAAAAGCTTTTAACGCGCTTGCGCCTTTTGAAAAAGGTGCCCGAAAACTTTTAAAGCGCGAAAGTAAACTTTCGCGGGATGGAGTATGGATTTAGTAGGCAAGGTTAGTTATTCCGCACGATTTGACGGTATCACTATATCCGAGAAACGGTTCGTGCGGAATAGGAGAAGACGCGAATCATACAATAAAGATTCATTTGCGAAGCAAATGTTCCTTTTGATGCTGAATGCTGAATGCTTATTTGGTTATTACGGTTATAACGTCATTATCAATCGAAGCTATCGCGCTTTCGATTTTATAGGAAGCGATTTCCTTACCCTCTTTAAAGGCTTTCAAGTCGCCTTCGGCGAGGGCGGCGACGGTTTTTATATGCCCCTTCTCTACCCCCATACTGCCGCCGTACAAGCCTTCGGCGTTATCGAGAGTATAGAACGAAACGAAATCGCACATTACGTCGAGAGCGACTTTTTCGGGGGTTATGACGGTAAGCTTTATCGGGAGAGTTTCCATAGTTTACCTCTTCGAAGCGGCATAAACGTCGTCGATATTGCCCGAAAGCATAAACGCTTTTTCGGGGATATCGTCGCAATCGCCGGCCAAAATCGCCTCGAAGCCCTTTATCGTATCTTCAAGAGGCACGAAAACGCCTTTTACGCCTGTGAAGCTTTCGGCGACGTGGAAGGGCTGGCTCATAAACCTTTGGGCTTTACGGGCGCGTTTGACGGTTATTTTATCCTCGGGAGAAAGCTCGTCCATACCGAGTATGGCTATAATATCCTGAAGCTCGTTATAGCGCTGCAATACTCTTTGGACTTCTTTCGCGACGGCGTAATGTCTGTCGCCGACGATATCGGGAGAGAGCATACGGGAGCTTGACTCAAGCGGAGAAACGGCGGGATAGATGCCGAGCTCGACGATACTTCTCGACAGAACGGTGGTGGCGTCGAGGTGGGAGAACGTCGTAGCGGGAGCGGGGTCGGTAAGGTCGTCGGCGGGAACATAGATAGCCTGTACCGAGGTTATAGAGCCGTTTTTGGTGGAGACTATGCGCTCCTGCAATTTACCCATTTCGGAAGCGAGGGTCGGCTGGTAGCCGACGGCGGAGGGCATTCTGCCAAGTAACGCGGAGACCTCCGAGCCCGCCTGAGTGAAGCGGAAAATATTATCTATAAAAAGAAGAACGTCTTTATGGGAATTTTCACGGAAATATTCGGCGATCGTGAGCCCCGCGAGAGGTACGCGGAGACGCGCGCCCGCGGTCTCGTTCATCTGTCCGAAGACGAGGGAGGTCTTATTCAAGACTCCCGACTGTTTCATCTCCTGCCACAGATCGTTGCCCTCGCGCGAACGTTCGCCGACGCCCGCGAAGACGGAATAACCGTTATGAGCAACGGCGATGTTGCGGATAAGCTCCATTATTAGCACGGTTTTACCCACGCCTGCGCCGCCGAAAAGACCTATTTTACCGCCTTTTGCGTAAGGGGTCATAAGGTCGATGACTTTTATTCCGGTAACCAAAATATCGTCGGCGGTAACGATATCGGTGAAGGCGGGAGCCTGATGATGAATGGGCCAGCGCTCTTCGGAGAGAATATCGCCCTCGCGGTCGATAGGGTCGCCGGTAACATTAAGCAGTCTTCCGAGCGTTTTTTCGCCGACGGGAACGGAGATAGGCTCGCCCGTGTCCGTCGCTTCCATTCCGCGGGAAAGACCGTCGGTGGGATGCATCGAGATACATCTTATGACGCCGTCGCCGAGCTGTTGGAGCGTTTCGAGTATGAAGGTCTTACCGTCTTTTTCTACCGAGACGGCGTTGAATATATCGGGGATATCGGTACCGACAGGGAACTTTACGTCCACGACGGGTCCGATTATACGGGTCAGTATTCCTTTATTTCCGGCAGCCATAAGTTCTCCTTTCAGTTTTCTTCGATTATGGGTGAGGTTTCGATGACGCTTGAGGTTACGTCGGACTGACGCTTTCTGTTTATCTCGGTTTCGAGCGCGAGAGTGGTTTTTTCGGCGTTATCGTACGCGGAGCGCATCGCGAGAAGCGTTGCCGCCTGAACGCCGGAGGCACATTCGAGAACAAGGGAGCGTATCTTCGTTTCGAAAGTGAATTTGGACAGAATATCGTCAACGGTTTTTTTATCGGGTATAAAGAGAGTTTCGACCTCGGCGAATTCTTCCGGAGAGTCGGAAGGAAGAATTTTTATTACCTCGGGGATACGCGTGAGCGTATTGACCTGACGCTGATAGATAAAGACGACCTCGGTAACACTTCCCTTTTCCCATATTTCGCTTATATAATCGGAAAGGGCTCGGGAATCGTCGGAGGACGGGATATCGGGAAAGACGAACTCGTGAAGAACGGGTATCTTCTTTTCTTTACAGTAATTGACGGCGGTTTTGCCGCAGGGGATTATATGATAAGGTATCTCGCATTCTTTAAGCTCGGACGCGAGAAGCGAGAATAGCTCGGCG
>JAZUJV010000277.1:0-4084 GCA_045642945.1 Eubacteriales bacterium
GCGAAAATATCGAGAATAAGCATCGTTCTGTCGATGACGCGGACGCCGCAGCCGATTATATCCTCGAGATTTTTTATCTGGGACGGGGTAAGCTCGTTATCGAAAACGACTAAATCTATATCGCCGTCGGCTTCGATAAAATCGTGAAGCTCCTGCGCTTTGCCGCTGCCGATATAGGTGGCGTTGTCGGGCGTTTGACGGTTTTGTACCATTCGGAAAGCTTCTTTGCCTCCGGCGGTATCCAAAAGTCTTTCGAGTTCGTCGAGCGAGCGCTCGCATTTCGCCATATCGTCGTCAACGCAGACGGAGACGAGAGCGGCGCGGGAATCGCGCTCGACGGAGGGAGTGATTTCGGGCATAAAAAGCACCTCTTTTCGTAAAATTTCAAAAAGAAAAGCGGCACGTCAGGCGTGCCGCCGGCTTTGAAATGTTACGGGAACGATTAGTCGAGATTGAATTTCTTCTTGAATTTGTCAACGCGTCCGCCGGCATCGACGAGTTTCTGTTTGCCGGTGAAGAACGGATGGCACTTCGAGCATATATCTACCTTGACGTTATCCTTGGTGGATTTGGTAACATATTCGGCGCCACAAGCACACTTGATCGTGGTGGTCTTGTATTCGGGATGAATACCCTGTTTCATTGTGTTGATCCTCTCTTTCCAAATGATCGCGGAAATATATAAAGGGGTTTTGCCCCAGCATTACGCAAATGACAGTATATCACGGGAAAATCAAAAATGCAATACCTTTTTTAAGAAATTTTTAAAATTTCGCGCTATCGCCGTTTTTTGCGATTTCTATTGCAATTTTGCGGAGAAAAAGATATAATAGTATTTGTATAAATATATTTTCGGAGCGGATTATGAAGATACGTTATCTCGGGACCGCGGCGGCGGAGGGCTGGCCGGCGGTTTTCTGCAACTGTGAATATTGTAAAAAGGCGAAAGAGGCGGGCGGAAAGAATTTACGCACGAGGTCGCAGGCAATCGTCGACGACGAGCTGCTTTTGGACTTCCCCGCCGACACTTACGCGCATATTTTAAAGAACAAGCTTGATTTTTCGGCGGTGAAATACTGTTTTATCACCCATTCGCATTTAGACCATTTTATGCCGATGGATCTGTTTTTCAGGGACGAAAATTATTACGCGCATGATTTTACGCAGCCGACGCTTGAATTTTTCGGGAACGAAAGAGTAAAAGCGAGATTCGACAGATTCATAGGCGAAGAGGACAGCGAAAGATTCCCGCAGGGAGTTTCGTTTAAGGTCATTAAGAAATTCGAGAAAATAAAGGTCGGAAAATACGTTCTGACGCCGCTTCCCGCTTATCACGCGGAGGGCGAAAACGCTTTCGTTTATCTTATCGAGAGCGAGGGAAAAAGAATTCTTTATCTTCACGACACGGGTATCCCGAAGGAAGAATTTTTTAAATATTTTGAGGAAAATCCCGTAAGATGCGACCTTATAAGCTATGACTGCACCTACGTCGCGATAAAAAGCGGCGGCGGACACATGGGCTTGGACAGCGTGCCGGAACTACGAAAACGTTTTGAGGAAATGGGGATATCGGACGAAAAGACGGTATCCGTAATCAACCATTTTTCGCACAACGGGCAGCTTATTCACGACGAGCTTGAAAAAGCCGCCGCGAAGCTTGGCTTTCTGACGGCTTACGACGGGGCGGAAATCGAGGTTTGAGAATGACGAAAAAATTTATTTCGGTTATCGCGGCGATACTTATTATATTACCGATTTTCGTTTGTTTCGCTTCGGCGGACGAAAGCGGTTATATATTTATCGACGGCGAAAATATAACGAGGCTCGCGAACTCGGCGGTCATATACAAGGACGTAAAAAGCACCAAGCAGAGCAAATGGGGCTTTGACGTGATAGTAGGCGGCGACGGAAAAATCACGAAAACCGTCGCGTCGGGCGAGGGCGAGGATTTAGAAGTACCCGAAGGGAGCTTTGTTATTTCCGGCACGGGCGAAAGCGCGGAATGGTTAAAGAGCAACGCGAGAGTCGGGAAATTCGTTTATTACGACGCTTACACCAAAAAAGCGTTCTTTACTTCGGAAAAAGACGCTTATACGCCGTATTTTACAGAGAGCGTTAAGGTCCGCGGAGAGGAAAACGAGTTTATCATCGAGGCGGAGGGCGTCGAGGGGACGCCGCAGTATCTTTATACGGTCATCGCTGACGAAAGCGGTATGATAAAGGCGCGCGGCAGTAACCTAAAGCCCGAAGAAAACGAAATTGCCGTTTCGGCGGCGACGGACGGGGATATGAAATTTCTCGTTTCGCACGCGATTATCGGCGGGAATTTGACGGTAAGCGAAGGAGTCGCGACTTTTGAGTTTACCGAAAAGCATATCGCGAGAGGGCTGACCATTTTACTCGACGACGCGGCGAACGCGAAGGAGCCGTTTTCGGTTGACGCCGGAGAGGACGCGCTTTTCGAGGAAGCGGAGGCGCATCTTGAAAACAAGCAGATAAGCTATGCCGACGCAGCGGCGCTTATGTATAAGCTTGACAATATCAAAGCTTCGCTTAAAAACGAGAAGATAAGCGAGTTCCGCGGGGCATTGCACGTGCCCACCGAGACGAGCGTCGACGAGGTCAAAGCGACGGTCAAGGCGCTTATCGACGAAAATTTGAACGCTCTTATTTTAAGAGTCAGCAACGGCTACGGGACCTGCGCGGTCATTCCCGAAGGGAAATTCAAAAGAGACGAAAAGTTCGGCGATTTCGACGTTATCGGCGAATTTATAAAAGAATGTAAGGCAAACGGGATAGAAATAGACCTTTGTCTCGACGTGTATTTCAACTCATACGCCGCGGCGGCGGCGCCGGAATGGATATCATCCCCCGCGGGAAGCGACGACACGACGAGCAAAAAGTTTTATTCGCCCGCGAGCGAAGGTTTTAAAGAATATTATCTCGGGTACGTCGAAAGCATAGTAAAAAGATACGACGTCGACGGGATAATGCTTGACTATCTTCGCTATCCGAGATTTTCGGAAAACGGCGACATAGGTTACGACGACGCGACGCTTGAGAAATTCTGTGAAGAATACAAAGTAACGTCTTCGGAAGCCGCGAAGATAAAAAGCGAGCTTTTCGAGAACAAATACTGGAGCGAATGGGTAGAATTCCGCAAAGGGCTCGTCAGCGCGATGGCGGAGGATATCTCGGACGTTATCAGGGAGACGCGAAGCGACGTTTATATCACGGCGGTCGCGGCGAGAGACAGCGTTGACTATTTCTATATGCAGGATTATACGAAATGGCTCGACGACGGGATAATCGACGGCGTTTGTCTGTCGCTTTTCTCGGGCGACGAGAGCGAGCACGACGCTTTGCCGACGCTGGCTTACGGCGAGAAGTTAGTTACGAACAAGAGCGCAATAGTTTCCGCCTACACGGGAAAAACGAAATATTGCTTCATCGGGCTTGACACGGCGGCGCCCGTAAGCAGTAAAATCATCGGCGAAGAAATCATCGGTGCGAGAGAGATAGGCGCGGACGGATTCGTTTTAAGCGATTTTGACGCGTATATATTACAAAATCTTTCCTGCAAGAGCGTTATTCCGAACAGGGCGGCACTTCCCTCTTCGAACGCGAAAGAATCGCAGAAAGCGATACTCGAAGGCTCGAAGGGAAAAATCGAAAGACTTAAAAGCTTTGAAAACGGAATAGACGACGAGACGGAAGCAAGCGCTCTCGAAGCTATCGGCAAGGCGACGGCTACGCTTGAAGAACGTGCTTTGACCTATGAGGAAGCGCAAGCGCTCGAAAGCGAGATCGCGATGATATTCTCGAAGAGCGATTACAAGGCGAACATCGTCGAGGATTACGCGGCGATTACCAAAATTTCGCTGCTCGCGAAAGAAGAAGCGCCGATTGAGCCCGACGAATCGAGCGAAGTCGACGTGAGCGAAGAAAGCACCGAAACAAGCGACGAAAGCAAAGAAATAAGCAAAGAGGTCAGCGCCGAAGAGAGTTTTGAAGAGAGCGAAGACGACGAAAAAACGAAGATAGACGCGGGTACTGTCGCGGCATTCACCTTCGTTTTACTCGC
>JAZUJV010000278.1:0-1512 GCA_045642945.1 Eubacteriales bacterium
AAAGTCATAGCGGATGCGGGGCTTAAGGTTTCGGATATCGTATACGCCGGTATCGCGTCTCCCGGAAGCGCGGACAGCGAAAAGGGCGTTATTATTTACGCGGCAACGCTTCCGTTCCTTAATTATCCCATAGCGGACAAGCTTGCAGAGAAAACAGGAATAAAAAAGGTATATATAGATAACGATGCCAATGCCGCCGCGAAAGGCGAGGCGACTTACGGCGCCGCGAAGGGATATAAAGACTCGCTCTTTATAACCATAGGTACCGGCGTGGGCGGCGGAATAATTATCGACGGAAAGATATACTCCGGCTTTAATTTCTCCTGCGCGGAGCTCGGACATACCGTTATAGTAAAAGACGGTGAAGAATGCTCCTGCGGCAGAAAAGGCTGCCTTGAATGCTACGCTTCGGCGAGCGGACTTATAAAGCTTACCAAAAAGAAAATGCTTGAATGCAAAGATTCGGAAATGTGGAAAATCGCCGAAGGCGACATCGAAAAAGTCAACGGCAAAACCGCTTTCGACGCTTTGAGAGCGGGCGATAAAGCGGGCATAGAAGTCGTTAACGAATATATCGGGTACTTAGGCTGCGGTATAGTTGACTTTATAAATATATTCCAGCCCGAAGTTTTGAGTATCGGCGGCGGTATAAGCAAAGAAGGCGAATATCTTCTTGCTCCGCTTCGTGAGATCGTAAAACGCGAGCAGTATTCGAGATACAGCGACAAACAGACCACTATTAAAATAGCCGCGCTCGGAAACGACGCCGGCATTATCGGAGCGGCATCGCTCGGAAAATAATTACAGCAGATAAACGGTGTAAACATGGCATATAAACTTGACACGGCAACAGAACTTATGGACGCGATCGCGCTTCGCGGTCTCGTCATTTTCCCGGGATCTACGGCTAGCCTCGAGCTTTCAAGAAAAATCTCGATAAACGCGCTGAGAAGCGCGGAAGAAAACGGCGGGATGGTATTCCTCGTTCCGCAAAACGATCCAACGGCAGAAATTCCCACGCCCGAGAATCTGCTCGGCGTCGGCGTAGTTTGCAGAATACTCCACTCCTCAAGACTTAACGACGGAACGGTGCACGTTGTCGTCGAAGGTCTTAAAAGAATGGACAGAGGTCTCACGATTATTACCGAAGATATCATAAAATGTCTTCCGGTAGAGCACGAATATTCAAGAAGGGTAACTCCTGTTCAGGAAAGAGTTTCGGCTAAAAAACTATACGAGGTTTTCTCGGAATATTTAAAATATATTACGAAACCGCGCGAAGAGCTTATAGAAGAAGCAAAGCAGATCAACGGTCCCGAGCTTCTTTCGGATTTTCTCGCTAACAACTTCATAGTCGATTTTAACGACAGACTCGACCTTTTGGCAGAATACGACGTTACCAGAAGGATCCGCAGACTTATAAAGATTTTTGAAAAGAACATAGACCTTTTCAAACTTGAAAACAGCATACATCAGAAGGTCCGCGCGAATTTACAGAAACAGCAGCGAGAC
>JAZUJV010000279.1:0-6053 GCA_045642945.1 Eubacteriales bacterium
TTAAAGCCGAATTCTTCAAAAACCGAAAACGGAGTTTCGATAGACAGGCAATTAACGTTCATAATACCTGTCTGCTTGATTATCTGATGGGAATAATTCTGTTTATTGATGCAAACGGCGATGCGGCTTGGCGTATTGGTCACCTGAGAAACCGTGTTTACTATCAAACCGTTATCTTTTTTGCCGTCGTTCGAAGTAACGACGTAAAGTCCGTAACCGATATTGAAAAGCGCAGTCATATCAATATTATCGGCGGGTTCGACCACCTCGACGAATTTATCGGCGGGAGCCTCGCAAAGAGGACACTTAACAGGGCAAGTCTCACTCACGATAATTTCACCGCAGATAGTGCATTTCCATTTTTTCATATTCTCTCATCCTCCAAGAAGTCATTTATATCTCGTTTTCCTCAGTCGCCGACGGCGATCAATATATTCATATTGCGGATATCGGCATCCGTGATTCTGTCATTAACCGAATACGCGTGTTTTTCAAGGTCGCCGCATATTGCGCCTGTCAATTCATTTTCCCGAAGCCGTGTAATCGTCTCCGAAGAAACTTCTTCGATAATTCCGTATTTCTTCTCGGCAACCGAGTCATCACGGTTATCACCGAACAACAGAAAAGATAATTTATCGGAAAGTTCTTCCGTACCGACAAGCTCGCGAAGCGCACGGAAACTCCATTTATAATATGGCATATATCTGTCCTGAAGGATGAAATTGGTTTTCATAGCGGCTTTAACAAATTCCACACATGCAAGCTGCGCCGCTTCGGGCTCTCCGTGCTTCATACAACGAACAAAGTTATACTGACCCGACTGTGCCATTATCAAAAGATTACCCGCAAGACGCTTTAATTTAATGTCCTCCGGCATAAATATCAGGTTTTCTCTTATTCTCGAAAACTCGCCGTAGTTATCAAAAAACACTTCACCGTTTACAGCCTCTGCCAACGCGTAATCCGGCAGTCTCAGCCACTGCATTGGTGTCAGCTCGCCGTTTGCCGAGCCGATTGATTTCAAAAAGAACTCATCTGTTCTTATAACACCGTTTCGGCTTCCTCCGACGGGAGATACCGGCTGACGTTTTATTCCCGCATATTCCTTCGGAAGCTTGGCGTATGCGCGTTCGAGCTGAAAAGCGCGTCTGCGGTCAACTATATCTTCACCGGGAAGAAATATGCAGAATCCCGGCTCAAAATCATGGTCTCGTGAAACTTCGTCGTCGTATCCGTAATGCTCCGAGCCGCTCCCGACAAATCCCGCGGCTAAAAACGGCAAAATATCGGCAAATTCGGATTCCAGCATCGGCTTTCCGAATTCCTCATAATATCCTCTCGCGATTTCAAGCCCTTTCATAAATTTCCCTCGCTCTCCGCTTCAGTTCCTGCTCTGTCAGAAAATAACCGTAATAGCCGAATACGGGAGCACATTTCTCGCAAACGAAGGCATAATACCCGTCTCTCGGCAGACTTTCCGCATATAGCAGTCCCTCCGCTTTCAGAAGAAACTTTTCTATTTCTTTTTCTCCCGCTTCGAATCCGAATTCGGCGCAGACTAAATCCGCAAGGTTCAAATAAGTTATTGCGACTTCAAGTTCTCCGTTTTTCTGTTTTTCCATAACGGAAACAGCTTTATGATATAGTTCTTCCGCCTCACGAAACTCCTTTAGCTCTGTAAGCGTCAAAGCCATATTATTATACAGTCCGCCGAGACGTCCGTCGCATAAATCAAGCGACGATTCGTAAATTTCACGGGCTTTGCGATAGAGCGGCAGAGCGTCCTCCGCTTTTCCGAAAGCCTTATATCCCGTCGCGGCATTGATAAGTGTCGTTCCGTACGTGACCGATTTATCCATATCCAAAGAATCAGCAAGCGAAAGTGCATCGGATATTGCAGAGATACATTCGGCTTCCCTGCCCGTTTTGCGATAAAGCCCGATTTGCTCATTCAGCACGGTGAGCTTACCGCGCATATCGCGGCACGCGTCCGCCTCCGAAAGCCAGTACCGCAAATGTCTTTCCGCGGAATCATAATCTTTTTCAGAAAGATAAGCGTCCAGTTTTTCAATGATCCGTCCAACCGGAATAGAAATAATCTCCGGATGCATATTCAGAATGCACTTCGGCTCTTCGTAATCGTTTTTTGATAAAAAATTATTCATATTTGAAAACTTATTATTCAAGTATCCTGTTGACCTCTTCGGTATAATCATTATCGATCAGCACGACGTCAAGATTATGTTCTCTGCATCCGTCAAGATAAAATCTGTTATCACGTTTAAGCAAGTCTGCCACACAATAGCCGTCATCCAACCGCGACTCTATACACGACGCATAGCGTTTAACGTCGTCAAAATGGTTATCAATATTACTTTCGCTTAAGCATAGACAGATAAATCTTATATTCTTTAAGTATTCATCGTCAAAGTCTATTTTCCATTCAAACGGCACGTAGCAGCCTTCGACGATCAATAATTATAATCATAATTGCAATCCTTTTATTATCAAAAAGAGCCGCTGAAAAAGCGGCACTTTTAATATTAATAATCCAAATATTTTCTCGAATTGTTGTCGAAAGATTCGAAGAATTCTTTGCCAAGCTTTTTTTCTATTACTGTTTTTGCTTTTTCGATAATCGGAGGCCGCGAAACGATATTATGGCAGTCATCACCGAGAAACTGTATTTCCCCACCCGCCATCATGTCAAGAAGCCTGCGCCTTGCAAAAAAGCGAAGCAGCGAATCGGCGTTAACCTGCATCAAAATTCCGCGATCGATGACAGCGCGTATAGTCTGAGGCTTCTGCATATCAAGATATCTGTCGATATGCGCCAGCACGGGGATTATATCGTTCCTGCAGGTAAGCGTCAACAGTTCCTGAACCGTTCGTTCCGCCCAGCACTCAAAAGGCATTTCTATAAGCAAAAGTCTGCTTTTGCCGATAGTGAGTTTCGGTAGCTCGTCGGCTCTGCTTATTCCGTCGAAGAAATAAAGCTCGGCGCCAAGCAAAACGTTCGAAACGCTTTCGGGACTTATTTCTTTTAGCTTTTCGAAAGCATTATTACGCTTTTCAAGAAACGTATCGACGTCGCTTTTGCGCGGATAAAAATGCGGCGAGGCAACGACCGTATCAACGGATTGCTCCGACAGCATCTTTAACATTGAAATACTTTCGTCGGCGTTTTTACTGCCGTCGTCAATACCCGGCAATATGTGGGTATGAAAATCGATCATAATTACTTTGTTTTGTTATCTTCGGGTTTCGCGTCTTTGCTTACGGCGGCTTTTTCATATCCGTATCCATAGCCGTAGCCGTAGCCATATCCGGAATCGTAGCCGTATCTTTTACTGTTCTTTTTCTTATAGTAGCCGTGTCTGTTTTTGTAATACTTATATTTCGTATCTTCCGTGCCGGAGTAGTTGACGACCATACCGATCACTTTAGCGTGAACGGTGTTGAGCTTTCTCATGCATTCGTTCAAATCGGAACGTTCTGTATAGTCTTCCCTGACAACGACGATCATACCGTCAAGTACCGAAGAAACAACAAGCGCGTCCGCAACGATATTAACGGGAGGAAGGTCAACTATGCAATAATCGTACAGGTCGGCTATCTGGCTCAGAAAACGTTTGAATCTACCCGATCCAAGCAATTCCGAAGGGTTCGGAGGAATGTCGCCTGCGGTAAGAACATCCCAGTTTTCGAACACAAAATCCTTGTGTATTTCCACGACTCCGCTGCTAAGCTGGCTAAGCGCGTTGGAAAGTCCGGGAGTGTTGCTGATTTTTAACTTTTTCCCGACGGAAGGCAATCTCATATCTCCGTCAACGAGTAAAACTTTATTACCCGCCTCGGCTATAACGTAAGCAAGATTTATCGCGGTCGTGCTCTTTCCTTCGCTTCTTACAGAGCTCGTGATACCGATGAATTTGCATCTTCTGTCTTCATCACTCGGAAGCATAAACGTAAGGTTTGCACGTATGAGCTTATAGGCTTCGATTCCGGCGAATCCGAGATTCATATGTAAAACGTCTTTTTCTTCGGGGATCGGCTTGACGGTTTTATTATCGTTCATATCTCAATACTCCTCTAAACTCACATCTTTTTTTTGCCGTATCCGTAGTATTTGTATTTGCTGTAATACTTTTCGGATTCACGGTCATTGAGATCCGGAACTTCGCCGAGTATCGGAACGTTATATTTTTGAATAAGATAATCTGTGCTTCTGATGGTGCTTTTCATCATATCAGTAAGGACGATGATGGCGATTGCGGCGAGAATACCGATGATAACACCGATCGCAACGTATTTTACAACGTTGGGAGAAACTTTACCGAGGTTAAGTCTTGCGGGCGCAACGATCCTGACGGAGCTGCCGTCAATGATATTCTCAACCTTTTCGGGAAGTATATCGCTGATTATGGTCGCAAGCTTGTGCGCTTCATAAGGATCGGAAGCAGTTACCGAAACTGCAAGAACTTCGGTATTGTTAACGGCGGAAGCGCTTATCATATTGAGAAGCTGTCTGTAAGTATATTTCGAATCGGTTTGTTCGATAACGTCTTCAAGAATATCGCTGTTTTTAAGAATAACAACCATAGTTGAAACAAGGTTTCTCGAAGCGGCGATATCACCTGTAGTAATGTTGTTAGCAGGCTCTTCGCTTGCATATTTATTGTTAACGTACAGCATTACCGTCGAGGAATACTGAGGGGTTACCGCAAAAGTAACGTAAATAAAAGCAATCGCTCCCGCGAGTATACCGAGAAGCGCTATAAGCCATATTTTTTGAAGTAATATCTTAAAAATATGGGCAATATCGATTACATTAGCGCCGTTTTCTTTATTTTCAAAGCTGTTTTGGACATTTTCTTCCATCATTCTGCCCTTTCCGCATAGTAATTCATTATAACACTTATTATAATGTCAAATCATAAAATGTCAACACAAATCCCAACAAATTAACATTATATACATAATTAAGAAAAACGCTTTAGTATTTATATCCTTCGGGAAATCTGATAAAAGTGCGTATATGTTCATCGCGATTACGTTTGGCTATTTGCGAACGGTTATCTACGTTTCCTTCGGCAGTCAGCAATTCGGTATTAATTGCTTTAAGGACTATTCCGATATGGTCGTACTCTCTTCCGCAAAATACGTTATCATACAAAATTATATCACCGCTGCGCGGAGTAAACCTTTTCAAAATGCTTCAGTTCCGTAGCATTTGACCCTGACGCCCAATGCCCGCAGTTTTTCGGCGAATGCAAGAATTTCGTCTTTTTCAGGCGTTCGATACAACACCGTTTCGGTAACTCCGATACGCTCCGCTTTCGCATTCCCGTAAGGATGATAAGGAAGAAGCTCTACGTATAAACAGTTTGAAAGAGAACGGTACAAATCTGCCAGATTCTCCAAATGCCGTTCATCCATATTAACGTCGGGAATCATAATTGCTCGAAGCACCGTTTTACAATCCGCCGAGTCTATCGCGCGGAGGTTCGATAAAACCGATTCCATATTTGCGCCGGTATTTTCAAAAAGCCTTGAAGCGTCGGTGTCTTTGATATCAAAAAGGAAAATATCAGTCAAACGGCAAAGTTCGTCGACCATATTCATCGGGAAAGCGCCGCAGGTCTCAACCGCCGTGGAAATTCCCGCATTCTTCGCCGCTTCAAGAAGCGCAAAAAGTGCTTTCGGCTGTGCAGTCGGCTCGCCGCCCGAAACCGTCAGTCCTCCGCCATCGCCGTAAAACGCCGCATCTTTTTTAACCGTTTCTATAATATCCGCTATCGATACGCGTTTTCCGTATATACCGAGCGCACCTGTGGGACAAATTGAAACACATTTTCCGCAGGATGTACAAAGTGAAAATTCAATTTTGCGTTCCGGCGACGATATCTGCGCCGATCGTTCGCAAACTTTTACACAAGCTCCGCACAATATACAGGTTTTCGGCGTGAACATCAGCTGAGGTTTAAAGCTTTGCGTTTCGGGATTGTGGCACCACTTGCAACGCAAAGGACATCCCTTGAAAAAGACAGCCG
>JAZUJV010000280.1:0-2079 GCA_045642945.1 Eubacteriales bacterium
CACGCTCGCGGACAGGCTGCTTGAATATACGGGCGCCGTCGAGAAGCGCGAATTAGAAGAGCAGATGCTTGACAATATGGACCTCGAGCGCGAGCGCGGGATAACCATAAAGGCGAGAGCGGTGCGCTTTGACTATAAGGCGGACGACGGGAAGACATACGCGTTTAACCTTATTGACACCCCCGGGCACGTCGACTTCGGATATGAGGTATCGAGGTCGCTGGCGGCTTGCGAGGGCGCGATACTTATCGTCGACGCGACGCAGGGGATCCAGGCGCAGACTTTGGCGAACGCATATATGGCGGTCGACCACGATCTGGAGATTTTGCCCGTAATAAACAAGATAGATTTGGCGAGCGCGGACCCCGAGATGGCGAAGCGCGAGATAGAGGACGTTATCGGCATACCCGCCGAGGACGCGCCGTGTATCAGCGCGAAGCTCGGGATAAACATAAAAGACGTGCTCGAAAGGATAGTTACGGACATTCCCTGCCCCAAGGGAGACAGCGAAAAGCCGCTTGTGGCTTTGATTTTCGACAGTTATTACGACTCTTACAAGGGCGTAATAGTATATATAAGAATCAAGAACGGCACGCTTCATCTCGGCGACAAAGTAAGGATGATGCACACGGGCGCGGAGTTCGAAATAGTCGAGCTCGGAACGCTTTCGACATTTAACCTTAACAAGAAAGACAAGCTTGAAGCGGGCGAGGTCGGATATTTCACGGCGAGCATCAAGAATATCTCGGACACCGAGGTCGGCGACACGGTTACGCTTTGCGAACGCCCCGCCGAAAAGCCTTTGCCGGGATTTAAAAAATCGCAGCCGATGGTTTTCGCGGGGATTTATCCCGCCGACGGGTCGAAATACGGCGATTTGAAGGACGCGCTTGACAAGCTTCGTCTTAACGATTCGTCGTTCACATACGAGCTTGAGACGTCGGTGGCTCTCGGATTCGGGTTCAGATGCGGATTCTTAGGGCTTTTGCACATGGAGATAATCGAGGAGAGGTTGGAGCGGGAATTCATGCTCGACCTTATCACGACGGCGCCGAGCGTTATTTATGAAATTCACAAGACGAACGGCGAGACGGTTTATATCGACAACCCGACGAATTATCCCGATCCCGCGACCATTGAAACGGCTTGCGAGCCTTTCGTGAAGGCTTCTATCATCACGCCGAGCGAATATGTCGGGACTATTATGCAGCTCGCGACCGACAGACGCGGCGAATATATAGATATGAAATATATCGACACGAACAGGGCAGAATTACATTATCTGCTTCCGTTAAACGAGATAATTTATGACTTTTTCGACTCGCTGAAATCGAGAAGCAAGGGGTACGCGTCGCTGGATTACGAATTTAAAGATTACAGACCTTCGAAGCTTTCTAAACTTGACATTCTTTTGAACGGCGACGTCGTGGACGCGCTTTCGTTTATAGTTCATTCCGACAGGGCTTACGGCAGAGCAAGAAAAATCTGTGAGAAGCTTAAGGACAACATCCCGCGCCAGCTTTTTGAGATACCCGTTCAGGCGGCTATCGGCGGAAAGATAATCGCGAGGGAGACCGTTAAGGCTTTGCGCAAGGACGTGCTCGCGAAATGCTACGGCGGCGACATAACGAGAAAGAAAAAGCTTCTTGAAAAACAGAAGGAAGGCAAGAAGAGGATGCGCACGCTCGGCACGGTCGAAGTGCCGCAGGAGGCGTTTATGGCGGTGCTTAAATACGACGATGAATAAGGAGATATCGCTGTATTTTCACATTCCGTGCTGCGCGAAGAAATGTAAATATTGCGCGTTTTGCTCTTATGAAAACGTCGCGGACGGCAAAAAGCAGGAGTATTTCGAGGCGATTTGCAGGCAGCTTGACTTTTTCGAAGAAAAAAATATAAAACGCGTTTATATGGGAGGCGGGACGCCGCCGATGTTAAAGACCGAGCGGCTCGAAGCGCTTATAAGAAAGATAAAAGACAAGTTTTCGCTTGGCGGCGACGACGAGTTCACCGTCGAGGTCAATCCGAAAACGGTGGACCTTACTTCCCTTTCGCGCTTGTTTGACGCGGGGGCTAATC
>JAZUJV010000281.1:0-3999 GCA_045642945.1 Eubacteriales bacterium
AGATACCCTCGCCCGCTTCTATACCGTCTGGACGGCAAAAGAGGCAAGGATAAAATTCCTCGGCTCGAATATGTCGGATATAAAAACCGAAAGCTACCTCGACTACGCGCCAAGCTGTGCCACCTTCCGCGAAAAAGGCTACGTAATAACCGCTTTCCGTAAATAATTTCAAATTTCAAATTTCAAATTCTAAATTGATGAATTGTCGCTTCGCGACGTGAATTGATGCTTCGCGTCATGATTTGCCGCGCACGGCGTGAATTGTTCGGCTTCACCGAAACATTAAGGAACAAATGCTTCCGCAAATGAATCTTTATTGTATGGCGCTCGTCCTCTCCTATCCCGCACGAAGCGTTTCTCGGATATAGTGATAAGGAAAAATCGCGCGGAATAACGAACCTTGTTTACTAAAACCATACTTTCCCCGCGAAAACTTGTTTTCGCGCATTAAAAGTTTTTGCCGAGCTTTTTTCAAAAAGCGGGGTTTTTCGCTTCCTTTTTTCAAAAAGGAAGAAAATAAAAAAGCAAAAGACCCGAAACGCCGTTTCGAGTCTTTTTAATTATCGTTTTTCTTCATCAACTCCGCGAAGGTCGTGAACTCAAACCCCGCTTTTTCAAGCAGCGTGATGATGATTTCTATTCGCTTTTCGAAGCTGTCGAACCCGTGCGAAAGGTAATATCTGTCGAGCCCGCGCAGCCCCTCGGGGATAAGCACCTTTTCTTTCGAAAGCTCGAAAGGATGCAGATAAAAAACGTAATAATCGCTGCGCCCGATAAACCTTTTTATCGCGGTTTTCACGAATCCCCAGTTCCCGAGCCGTACATAGCCTCCGCCGGAAATGGGAAATTTGAATAACCCGAAAATGCTTTGCGCCGGAATCCCGAACTCGAAAAAACTGCCGCTTTTCCAGATCCCCTCGGTGATTTTTTTAAACCCTTCGAGCGCGATGTGTCCGCTCGTGTGATGCTTCGAAACGTCGAGCCTGCTCGAATCGTATAAAAATCCCGCGTTTTTGATAATTTCGAGCTTGGAGCCGTCAAGCCCGAAAAACGGCGCGCGGTATCCGACGATTTTTACCCCGAGCTCGTCTTCGATCTCGCGCTTGGCTTCCGAGACCGAGCGCGAAAACTCCTCGTTGCTAAGCTCTGCGGGATTTATGTGCTCAAGCCCGTGTAAAGCTATCTCGTGCCCGCGTGAAGCGTAGTTTTTAAGCTTGTCCGCGACGGCGTGCGCGGTGCTGCAAACCGTAAAAACCGTGGCTTTCGCCCCGTGCTTTTCGAGAAGCGCGATGTAGGTGTCCAGCCCGTCGAGCATCCTGTGCCCGCTCATATCCGCGCCGCTCTGCTTAATACAGCCCGTGTCGCCGAAATCCTCGGCGTCTATCGTGAAAATCGCGTATTTAGTTCGCGTGTTAAGACTTTCAGTCGTCATTTTCGAGAAATTCCGCTATCGCGGCGTCATACTCCTCGGTGTTATTTATGCGAAGGTGCGAATGCGCGCCCTTGTCGAACCAAACGATGTGCTTTTTCTTGCTTCCGCATACGTTGTAAAGCAATTCGCTCTTGGCGGGAAGCGAGAATTTGTCCTCTTTTCCGTAGATAAAGAGGATTCTCTTGTCAAACTTCGGTAAAAGCTTTATCGGCGCGGTCTTGCGGACGTCCGTACCGGCGTACTTTTTGATGTTGTGCATAACGAGATCGAGCACGGGGAATACGGGATGCCCGTCGCATATCATGTGCTGCTTGAAATTCTCGCGGAACGAAACGTAAAGCCCCTCGGTGATAAGCCCCTTGACGCTTCTCGGACATCTGTCCGATGTCATAAGAATAACAGCCGCCGCCGTGCCGATGCAGATTCCGTGGCAGTATATCTCTTCCATTCCGAAGCGCTCTTCAAGCAATCTTATCCATTTGATAAGGTCGCCGCTCTCTTTTCCGCCGATGGTGTCGTAAACGCCCTCGCTGTTGCCTCTCGCGCGCCCGTCGATGACTAAAACGTTGACGCCGATCTTCTCATAGCATTGTGCGAAATAATAGGAATATTTAAGACATTCCGTTCTTCCGGCGAGAATGATAACGCATTTCTTCTTCGACCCGAAGCGGTAGAACTCGCCCACGAGCCTAAGCCCGTCGTTCTCTACCTCGACCTCGGTCATTTTGTCTTTTACGGTCTCCGCCCAATCGTTGCCGGAGTTCCACATCGCGACCTGCTCTTCGTTCGTCGGGCAGGAGCAGACTCTGCCCCATTTGCCTTCCTTGTCGCGCACGAGATTGTCAAAATATACCTTTTTTCCTATCGGAACGGTCATGATAAGCATCGCGGCGATGCCGCCGATGACCAGAACTCCAATGATAATAAGAACAATAAAATACCATTCCATCCGCGTATGTTCCTCCGTAGATGCAAACTTTATATTATTATAGCAGACTTTTTCGATTTTTCCACAGTTTTTTCGATTTATTTTGTCAAAAATTAAGTTTTTTTTAAGGTTTGAATATTGAAAATGCCTTCCGTATATGATAATATCTATATGTATAAATATATCATTAATTTTCACGGAGGAACAGAATGTATAATTTCGCCATAATTCCCGACACCTCTTCCGATTTAACGAAAGAGCTTCGCGACCGCTTCGGCATCGAAGATTATCTCCACGGCGTTATCTACTATCCCGACGGAAGAAGCGGCAAAGCCTCTCTCGACTGGGACGAAATGACCCCCGAGCAATACTACGATTCGATGAAGGGAAGGAACGTCTTATATAATACCGCCTGCCCCGAAAGCGGCGATATCTACGAAATTTTCGAGAAATATTTAAAACAAGGCATCGACGTTCTTTCGATAACCCTTTCAAGCGGACTTTCGGGTACCTATTCCTCCTGCCTCGTCGTCGCGAAAGAGCTCCGCGAAAAATACCCCGAGCGTAAAATAATAATCGTCGACTCGATGCGCTATTCGACTTCTCTCGCCCTGCTCGTCATCTCCGCCTGCATAAAGCGCGCATCCGGCGCGACGATCGAAGAGACCGCCGAATATACCGAGCAGGAAAAATACAAAATACACCAGATGGGCTCTATGGACGACCTCTTCTTCCTCGTAAAAACAGGCCACGTCTCCAACTTCAAAGCCTTCTTCGGCTCGCTCGTCGGAATAAACCTTCTCGCCGATTTCAACGATAAAGGCGTCTCCGAGGTCATCGGGAAATTCAAAGGCAAGGTTACCGCCCTCGAAGCGACGATAAAATATATCGAGCGCACTATTACAGACCCCGAAAACCAGATTATTTTCGTCGCCCATACCAACCGCGAGCCCGCCGCCAAGCTTCTCGCCGAGAAGATAAAAGAAAAATTCAACCCGAAGGAGATTTTCATAGTCCCCGTCGGAATGTCCTGCGGCGCCTCGATAGGTCCCGGGCTCTGCGCCGCCTTCTATAAAGGCGAAAAAGCAAGCGAAAATCTCGAAAAAGAAAAAGCTCTTATGGACGCCATAACCGAAGAGCTTAAAACGAAATGAATTTCAAGGAGAATAAAATGAGCTTCGTGATCCTTACCGATTCCACTTCCGATTTAGGTGCCGACCTTCGCGGAAAATACGATATCGAATACGTCCCGATGAACTACTGCATCGGCGAAAACGAATATAAAGCCTCTCTCGACTGGGAATCCCATTCCCCAAACGTCTTTTACGATAAAATGCGCCGCGGCGAGCGCATAACCACAACGCAAGTCCCCCGCGGCGTCTTCGAAAGCGCTTTCAGAAAATACGCCGAAGATGGAAAAGACGTGCTTTATATCGCCTGCTCCTCCGCTCTTTCCGGCAGCGTCAACCTCGCCAAAAGCGTCGCCTCCGACATCCTTGCCGACCATCCCGAAAGAATCATCCTCTGCGTCGATTCGCTCATAAGCTCGCTCGGCGAAGGCTATCTCGCGATAAAAGCCTCCATGCTTCGCGCCGAGGGCAAAGAGATAAACGAAGTCGCCGATTACATAAACGAAAAT
>JAZUJV010000282.1:0-7192 GCA_045642945.1 Eubacteriales bacterium
GCGGTGTTTTCGGTGTATTTGCCGACGGTAACGTCTTCGTCTTTAACGTAAGCCTGGTCAACGAGGCAGTTGTTGTCGTAGAATTTTTCGATTCTGCCGATAACCATTTTCTCTTTGACTGCGTCGGGCTTGTTGGCAAGTTTTTCATCGTTCTTGATCTGGGTAAGAAGGATCTCTTTTTCGCTTTCGAGAACGGAAGCGGGAACGTGATCTCTGTCAACGTAGGACGGGCTCATAGCGGCGATCTGCATGCAGACGTTTTTAGCGTAGTCCTTGAAAGCTTCGGAAGAAGCATCGAGGTCGGTGTCGAATTTGGTAA
Source organism: Eubacteriales bacterium (assembly GCA_045642945.1). Lineage (GTDB taxonomy): Bacteria > Bacillota > Clostridia > Oscillospirales > CAG-382 > Coliplasma. Next base: position 320 of record JAZUJV010000282.1, read on the forward strand.
CGACGCCGGCGCTTCCGCCGCCGTGAATATAAGTACCGGTAACGCCTTCGACGATGTCGAAGCGACGGATGCTCATATTTTCACCGATGGTGAAGATCATATTCTTGAGTTCTGCTTCTACGGTGTTGTCTTTGCCGTCGAAGGGAAGTGCTTTAAGAGCATCGACGTCGGCGGGTTTGTTGGCAACGATGGTTCTGAGTATGCCTTTAACGAAATCTTTGAAAGAAGCGTTCTTTGCAACGAAATCGGTTTCGGCGTTTACTTCGATGATAGCGGTAATACCGTTATCGGAAAGGATGTCTACGATACCTTCGGCAGCGATTCTGTCTGCTTTTTTAGCGGCGACGGAGAGACCTTTCTCACGGAGATATTTTATAGCTTCGTCAAAGTTGCCTTCGGTTTCGACAAGTGCTTTTTTGCACTCCATCATACCGCAGCCGGTCTTTTTACGGAGCTCCATAACGTCTTTTGCGGAAATGTTAACAGCCATTTTTATTCCTCCTGATAATTATGATAAAGTAGATTATTCAGCAGCAGCTTCTTCTTCCTTTTCGGAGGAATCGGTAAGCTGTTCGCCCTGTTTGCCTTCGAGAACTGCGTCTGCGAGGGTGGAAGCGATGAGTTTGATAGCGCGGATAGCGTCATCGTTGCCGGGGATTACATAGTCGACTTCATCAGGGTCGCAGTTGGTATCGACGATAGCGACTACGGGGATACCGAGTTTGCGGGCTTCGTCAACCGCGTTCTTTTCTTTCTTCGGGTCAACGATGAAGATGCAGGAGGGAAGACCCTTCATGGATTTGATACCGCCGAGGTTCTTTTCAAGGTCAGCCATTTCTTTTTGGAGAGAAGCGACTTCTTTCTTGGGAAGAAGATCAAAGGTGCCGTCTTCAGCCATCTTGTTGAGGTTGTTGAGCTTCTGGATGGACTTCTTGATGGTTTTGAAGTTGGTAAGCATACCGCCGAGCCAGCGAACGTTGACATAGTACATTTCGCATCTTTCGGCTTCTTCTTTGATGGCATCCTGTGCCTGTTTTTTGGTACCTACGAAAAGAACGTTGCCGCCGTCAGCCGCGATATCGCGAACGAACATATAAGCGTCTTCGATCTTTTTGACCGTCTTCTGAAGGTCGATGATGTAGATGCCGTTTCTTTCGGTGGAGATGTACTCAGCCATCTTCGGGTTCCATCTTCTCGTCTGGTGTCCGAAATGAACGCCTGCTTCGAGAAGCTGTTTCATGGATACTACTGCCATGTTTTCTCCTTCGGGTTATACACGTTTCGGCGATATACGCGCCATCTTACGTGATCCCGCCACCGTATTTTGAATTTACCTTTACCGAAACGCGTCTGAAACGCGCACCCGGGCGAGGCAGATACGGTGTGTGTATTTTGCCTTTCGCAAAAGCTCTATTATGATATCATAATTATTCCCGTAAATCAATAGCTTTTTACCAAAAAAATCAATAAATAACGCTCGTTTCGTTGGTTTTTTTGCAATTTTCCGTCAAAAAACGGCACGCGCGTTGTTTTTTGCGCGCGTGCCTTGAAATCCGGGCTTGGTATATCAGAATTCGAGAAGTTTTACGAAATCCATATTTTTGAGGTCGATGACCGCTATCGCGTCGTCGCCGACGACGTAAGCGTAATCGCCTATATAAAGTCCGCGAAGCGAGGAGACCGTATAGTAATAGTAGCTCGGATGCTCTTTGTTGAAGGTAACGGTTCTTCCTTCTTTAAGTTCTTTTCCGTCGAAGGTATAGAAAACGTATTTGTATTCCTGCGTGTATTTATCGTTTTCTTTGTCGAAAGTTTCCGAAAAGATCGGAATCGCGATTATACCTTTGTTTCTGTCGAGCAGCAAAGCTTTATGGTTATAAGTGGCGTCGGTGCTCATATAGTGATATTTGTTGTCATTGCTGCCGTAATCGTAAAGATATTTCACGGAGGAAACCGCGCTTACGTCCGTCGGGTCGGATATATCGAACATCGTAAGCTTTATGCCCGTCGTGCCGCCGTTTTCGACGTCTGCTTCATATCCTATGCCGAGCATATAATCGCTGCCGTAGCTTTGCATATAGGTAGAAAATCCGTTTATCTTAAGCTCGGAAAGAGTCTTCGGAGCAGTCGGGTCGGAAAGGTCTATCGCGTAAACGGGGTCGGTGTTGCGGAAGGTAACGACGTAGACGATGTCGCCCATATATCTGACGGATTTGAGCATTTCGCCTTTGCCGAGAACGTCGCTCTCGCCGACTTTTTTGAGTTCTTCGTCGTATACGAAGACTTGGTTTGCGGTTTCGGTTTTGCTTACCGTGAAATAGGTTTCGCCGTTGAGATATTCGTAGTTTACAGTGTTGATATTGGTGGCGATTCTGAAATATCCGTTGTATTCGTCCATCGCGAACTGTCTGTTGTCCATCCAAATCGAACCGGGGACCCGAACGTATCCGCAGGGGGTAAGCTCGCCGTCGTTATACGCGATTCTGTAAATATCGGTACTGCAGCTGACGTAAGTTCCTTTTTTCGCTTTTTTAAGTTCTTCGGCTCTGTAAGCGTCGGTGTAGACGGACGCGGTGATATAGATACAGTTTTCGCTGGCGTAAAGCGTATCGGACGCGCCGAGTATCGAAACGGAGGATTTGAATTCTTTCGCGTCGTCAAGGTCGAGCGACGTGATAGTCGTAAATATACCGTTCTGAGCGTTATCCGGGAGATATACGTCGCCGCAGTTGACTTCGTCACCGTCAAGAGCGGGGAGCGAAAGCTCAAGATTGAGATTGGGATCCTTATCTAAAACGTCATCGATTATCGCATAGAAATAATTGTATTTGTAGGAGTATTTGCTTGAAATAACGTAAAGCGTTTTGCCTACGACTCTGCCGGAAACGTAATAGCCGCTTTGCGTATGCTCGGTTTCCTTTTTCGGATTTTCTCTGTCGGTAATATCGTAAATATTTATTACGGTTTTATCTTCGTCGTACGCGGAACGCGTTTTTCTTTCGCCGTGAGACAGCGTTACGAGTTTATTGCCGCAGAGGTAAAATTCGATTATTTCTCCGGAATTTATCGCGGAGAGCTTTTGCGGGTCGCCGCTGTTGGCGAAAACTATGACGATCTTTTTTTCGGAAGCGCGGTAAAAATAGATATATTTGCCGTCGTTTTTGATGATATCGCCCTCCTGCACTCCGGATACCTGATTGTTCGTATCGGAATGTTCCTCTCCGCCGGACGACGGAGAACCTTTTTCGACGGTTCCTTCGGGCGCATCCGCTTCATCATTGACTTCCACAGCTTCGAGAAATAATCCGTCGAGAAGTCCGGTGTATCCATATGCACGGTAAGTGTCTTTGAATTTTCCGGCGATCTCTTCTATTTCTTTTAAACTTTTCGCTTTTCTTATTCCGTTGCCGACGTTGTAATCGAAATGCTTGGTTTCGGTTATCGAATCGTCGGGATCGGGAACGATATGTGCCCCGCTCGAAACGGCGGGCTTTGCAAGCTTAAGAGGTATCATAATGGCGGACATGGTGAAAACGGCGCAAAGGCAGGCGGCGGCAATCGCGGTAAGCGTTTTTCTGTTAAAGGTTTTCGGCTTTTCTTTTGCTTCCGCAAGCATTGCGTTCTTAACGTTTTCGAGCGATTCTTCGGTAGGATTGATACCGTTCATCGCGTTTTTGTAATCTTTTTCGAACATTTAATAACCTTCTTCCGTAAGTTGAATCTTCAAAGCGTTTCTGCCGCGCATAAGCAGCTGTTTTACGGCGGATTCGCTTTTGCCGGTGATTTCGGATATTTCCTTCACCGAATAATTCTCGTAATAATAAAGATGTATTGCCGTCGAGACGTTTTTCGGGAGCGACATCACTTTTTTAAGAAGATCGTCGCCTTCGTATTCGTCGCTGACCGGAACATCTTCGTCGAGAGGCACGGTATGTTTTCGCCACGGAGACGAGAATAAGCTGTTGGTCCGGTTGGCCGTCGTCTTTATGAACCACGCTTTTTCGTGCTCCGCGCTTTCGAACTTCGGAGAATACTTTATAAACCGGACGAAAACGTCCTGCATTATATCCTCCGCGTCGTGAACGCTACCCGTACGAAGATATGCGATTTTATAGACCGAAGCGGAATTTCGTTTTATTACGGCTTCGATTTGTTCAGCATCGTGCACAATGCTTTTTGACATCGCTTTTCACCGCCTTCGTAATGCAATACCTTTTAAAATCGGAATCGGTTACATTTTTTCGGAAAAAATTTCAAAATTTTAAAAAAGAGGCATTGAACGAACAATGCCCCTATGTTTTTAATGCCTGCGGTTTTTCATATCCTTCTGTACCGTTTTAATAAACATCACGCCGATAACGGATATAACGACGAACATCAGCACGGCGATAATCATTATCTGCGTCTGGCTTAAATCGTTGCGCACCTGCATCGGGTTATTGATGCTTTCGGACGCGCTTTCGTTTTCGGCGAAAGCATAAACGGAGAGAAGGGAAAGGATCAGCAGCAGAGAAAGGATAAGTGAAACGGTTTTAACGAATCGTTTCATAAAATCAAAGGAGAGATCCGACGGGTTTATCTTCTTCAAGGCAGGAGAAGATATATTCGCAGTTCATCAAGAAGCGAGGATAGTGGAACGGGCCTTTCCACATGGAGCCCTTCTGGGTGTGGGAAACGGTGCCGTCTTTATGAAGGTAACCGTACCATTCGCCGCATTCCTTGTCGGCGAAGTGGCCGAAGGCGTAGAAATGAGCCTTCTGGAACCAGTTCCAGTATTTTTCGTCTTTGGTGATGGCGTAAGCGAGAAGCGTAGCGATGCAGGCTTCGTTATGTACCCACCAGAGCTTCATATCGTGTTCGAGCTGTTCACAGGGACGGCCGAGAACGTCGGTGAAATAGATGAATCCGCCGTATTCTTTATCCCAGCCCCATTCGAGCGAGTAGTCAAGGATCTTGAGAGCGTTGGCAAGGAGTTCTTTATCACCGGTGTAAAGCGCCTGGTTCATAAGGAACCAGCTGTTTTCCATGGAATGACCGGGGTTGATGGTTCTGCCGGCGGGGTTATCGATGAATTCGCCATTGGGACCGGTGGTCTCAAGAACGCATTTCATGTCGGGTTTGAAATGGACGTTGATGATGATATCGGCCATTTCCTGAGCGATCTTGGTGTAGTATTCCGCTTTTGCGGGATCGCATCTGCGCAAAGCCTGAGCGCTGCTGATAAGCACCATGGGAACCGCGGTAGCGCGTTCCGCTCTGGTTTCGGCATAGCTCTTCGGAGTGATCTTGAACGGATCAGTCGAGGGATCGCGATAAATGGAAAGCATGGTCTCGAAGCAATCTTCGGCTCTCTGAAGTGCGTCTTTATCGCCTGTCATGACGGAATATTCAGCCATAGAGAGAACGAAGAAGCTTTCCGTGAAGGTATATCTTCTCTTACGGAGAGGTTTGCCTTCGCGGGTAAGAGTGAAATACATTCTGCCGTCCTTGGGGTCGGCGATGTATTTATCGATGCAGTCTTTGCCGAGTTTGGCGGCTTCTTCCCATTCGGGACGTTTGCCGTATACGTTGCAGAGACGCGAGAAGGTCCAGAGGCATCTGCCCTGGAACCAACCGGATTTATCGGTGTTATAGGCTTTGCCCTGTCTGTCGAGGCTGGTGATGTATCCGCCGTATTCACGGTCGATAAGATCACTGTTCATCCAGAAGGGGATACAGTCTTTCATAAGCTGGTCGTTATAAAATTTGCGGAATGATGCGAATGTCGCTTTGTCCATAAGTTTGCCTTCCTTTTTTGTATTTTATTTATACACTTTTATTTTAACCGTATTGCCGCCGATTGTCAATAAAGGATTGAAAAATTATGGATATTTTATATAAATATATATTGTAAATTTTCGCAACTATAAATTGACAAAACTACAATATAGTGATATAATCATACGGAATAAGCCGAAAGGAGCAATTTTTAAATGAAGAAGTTCCTTATACTGCTTCTTGCCTTGATGCTTTGCGCTTCGCTCTGCTCTTGCGAATCAATGCTTAAGAAGGTAAAAAGTTACGTTACCGGAAACGAAGAATCCGAGATGCCTTCCGACTACGTCGCATCGCTGTCGAACGAAGAATATCAATACGATATGTATGAAACTTATATAATTCTTACCAAGTACGTCGGCAAGGAATCCGAAGTCGTTATTCCTTCCGAGATAGACGGTAAACCTGTTACGCATATCGGTTCGCTTTGCTTCTTCGATACCGAAGCGGTCGTTTCTTCCGTTACGATCCCTTCCTCGATAACCGCTATCGACGAAAGCGCGTTTTATTACAGCGACCATCTCGAAAGCATTGTAATTCCCGATACCGTCGAATCCATCGGTACGAGGGCTTTCGCATGGTGCAATGCTCTTGAAACGGTTACGTTCGGAAATAAGATTACTTCCATACCGGATTACTGTTTTAACCATTGTATCAAATTGAAAGAAGTTAATTTCACTTTGAACATTACCTCCGTAGGCGTCAGAGCGTATTCGTACTGCGACTCGCTTACCGACGTAACGGTACTTGAAAGCATTGCCAAGCTTGGAGAACGAGCCTTTTCCGACTGCAAGGCGCTTGAGTTCGTTACTGTAGACAACAACGATATCGAGCTCGGCGAAGCCGTTTTTGCCAACTGCGGCTCACTCGTCGTTATAGCACCCGAAAATTCCAATACAAAAGCATATTGCGAAACAAACGGATTAAGATGGAGCACCTCCAAATCCGCCGAAGTTACCGATTTCGGTAAAACCGTCGAATCGGAAGCGGAATCCGAGGCTTCGGAAGAAAATAAATAAGATGTAAATAATTCTGAAAGGATCATATAAAATGCAATCT
>JAZUJV010000283.1:0-1941 GCA_045642945.1 Eubacteriales bacterium
ATTATGATAGAAATTCGCGACCGCGCGGCTTTCGTCCACGGGGACGGAATAAAAGGCGCGGGCGGTGTGCCCGTAAGCAGCAGCGGCAGGGCGATGCTTATGCTCTCGGGCGGTATCGACAGCCCCGTCGCGGGGTATATGATGGCGAAGCGCGGAGCGGCACTTGACGCCGTATATTTCGAAACTCCGCCTTATACCGGCGACGCGGCGGCGGAAAAGGTAAGAACGCTCGCCGAGATTTTGACCGAATATTGCGGCGAAATGCATCTTCACTCGGTTTCGCTGACCGAGATTCAGGAAACGCTCGTAAAAACCTGTGAAGAAAAGCTTTTCACGCTTCTTTTAAGAAGATTTATGGTCAGATGCGCGAGCAGGCTCGCGAAGAGATACGACGCGGGCTGCCTTATCACGGGCGAAAGTCTGGGGCAGGTGGCGAGCCAGACCATGGGCGCGCTCGCGGTTACCGACGCGGTGGCGGAATTGCCCGTCATGCGGCCCTGCATAGGACTTGACAAAGAGGAAATCGTCGTCCGCGCAAGAGAGATCGGCACCTTCGACACGTCGATACTTCCATACGAGGATTGCTGTACGGTATTCACGCCGAAGCACCCCGACACGAAGCCCGACATCGAGGATATTTTGCGCGAGGAAGCGAAGCTTGACGTCGAAGGGCTCGTTGAAAGGGCGCTCGCGACGGACCATTATATAAGGCTCGGATGAGGTTATTATGAAAAAGCTTATAAATCGTTTAAAGGCGCTCGGGTATCATATCAGCGCGGCGGAAAGCTGTACGGGCGGGCTCGTTTCGAAATTACTTACCGACGTTTCGGGCGCGAGCGAGGTTTTCGACTGCGCCGTTACGACCTATTCCAACGAAGCGAAGATGAAGCTTCTCGGCGTCAAAAAAGAAACTCTCGACGTTTACGGCGCGGTCAGCGAGGAATGTGCGAAGGAGATGGCGAGCGGCGTGCTTGCGCTCTCCCACGCGGATATCGCCGTATCCGTTACGGGGCTCGCGGGGCCGAACGGCGACGGCAGCGGTTTGCCCGTCGGGACGGTATGTATCGGCGTCGCGACGAAAGACAAGGTCGGCGCTTCGACTTTCGTTTTCGCGGGGAGCAGAACGCAGATAAGAAAGCTCTCGGCGAAGATGGCTTGTCAGCTCGTTTTCGACGAATTGGGCGTCGGCGGCAAAAATAAAAGCGTTATTCGCAAAAAAAGCAAAAAAACTATTGACAAAAAGCCAAATAGGTGATAGAATAAAACCCGCGCCGAAGAGCGCGGAAATATTTAGCGGAATTGTGTAAAGGTAGCACGACAGACTCTGACTCTGTTTGTTGGGGTTCGAATCCCTATTCCGCTGCCAAATAAAAACACCACCCACCGGGTCGTGTTTTTATTTGGCACATAGGGATTCGACCCCCCCGACGCTTCGCGTCGGCTTTGCCTCGGCGGTGCAGCCGCTTCCTTGGTAAAAAAGCATCGCTTTCGCGATGCTTTTTCAATGATATCCGCTCTCCTGCCCGTCGGCGGATGATATATTGCTTCGCAATATGATATACGCTTCGCGTATGATATATGCCTTCGGCATATTAAAGAAACTTCTCCCTTCCCTTCTTGACACAACCGCCCGATAATGATAAAATTTAAACAAAAAGACCGTTAGGAGATACGACTATGGATTTTCTTGAACTCGCGAAAAAGAGATATTCCGTAAGAAAGTTTACCGATAAAAAGGTTTCGGACGCCGAAATCGAAAAGATAATCGAGGCGGGGCTCGTCGCGCCGACGGCTTGCAACAACCAGCCGTTTAGGATAATCGCCGTCAAGAGCGAAGAGGGACTCACCAAATTCAGACGCTGCACCGAATGTCATTACGGCTGCACGCTCGGGTTTGTGATCTGCTATGACGAAAAGCTTTGCTGGACGAGTAAAATCACG
>JAZUJV010000284.1:0-3151 GCA_045642945.1 Eubacteriales bacterium
CGGTAAGATGTAGTATATTCAATTATGAACACCTGCTTTTCCGAGTGGATCTGCATTTTATCAAATCCGACTTGGAAAAGCGAAAAAGCATATTATTAAAAATAATATACCGCATCGTACGCTATTCGGTTTGTTTGGCGAATACATTATAACACGGAAGCGGGCGTATTTCAAGCGGAAAAAGCGGAATTAACAAATTGTTAAATTATCAGCGAAAGTGATTTGAAAATATACTGTAACGAGCGCGAAAGCGCAAAAAAGCCCGCTGAAAAGTCAGCGGGCGATTCTTTATTTTTTGAAATAGCTGTCGCAAAGGAATTTTATCACGTCTTTTCGGGTTACTATCCCGATAAAGACGTCGCGGTCATCGACAACGGGAACGAAATTCTGTTCGGTGATACGCTGGAAAAGTTCTTCGATAGTAGAGGTAACGCGGACGGGAGGATTCCAGCCCTTTCGCATAATATCTTTTATAAAAACCTTTTCCTGTGAGCGAAGGTCGGGGGAATTATTCTTCATCATATCGTAGAGCAGGTCGCCTTCGGTTACCGTTCCGACGTAGACGCCTTCGGAGGTTACGACGGGGAGCGCTCCGTAGCGGTGGAACGCCATTTTCTCGAGCCCGTTGCGGACGGTGGAATCATCCTCGAGAAAGGCGACTTTGCTTTTCGGGGTAAGAAACAGCATTATGTTCATAAGTTACCTCCGACAGTAGTATTTTACAGTTTTTTGAGTACCGGCTTCCCTTCCTCGATTATACCGTAGGTGCCGCCGTAGCGAAGGCTGCCGGGGTTGAAAAGAGTTATATCTCCGACGGTTTCGAGAAGCGGGATATGGGTGTGTCCGTAAAGGACGATGTCGCATTTACGCTCCGACGCGGCGAGCGAAAGCTCCAATTTTCCTTTATAAAGATGGCTATGGGTGGCGAAATACCTTTTACCGTCCAAAACGTATTCGGCGGTATAGGGTTTATCGGAGAAGAAATCGTTATTTCCGCGGACGGTTATAAAAGTAAGGCAATCGGAATATTTATAAACTTCTTCGATATCGCGGACGTAATCGCCGAGGAAAAAGGTAACGTCGGGACGCTCGCGTTTTAACACCTCGAGCATATCCGAAACGGCGCCGTGGGTATCGGAAAGAACGAGAGCTTTCATTATTTTACCCTGACGTATTTACAGAAGCGGAAGGCGAGGTCTTTGATACCGTCTTTTTCGGGGTCGGAAAGCTGTTCTTCGCCGACCTCGGCGAGTTCCCATTCGTCCGACGCGTCGAGGTTTTCGAAATAGACGTCTTTTTCGAAGCTTCTTTCGAATTTCGTAACGTAGGCGGTATCGCAATACGGGAGCATCTGGCGATAGACGGAAGCTCCGCCTATTACGAAGACGTCGTCGTATTTTTCGGCTTCTTTGACGGCTTCTTCTATCGAATGGACGACGACGGCGCCCTCGGGGGCGTAGTCTTTATCGGGGTGGAGAACGATATTCACACGGTTTTTAAGCACTTTTCCGCCCGGGAAGGTGGCAAGAGTGTTCGAGCCGAGGATAACGGTTTTGTTCTGGGTAAGAACGCGGAAGTTTTTTAAATCGGCGCTGACGCGGGCGAGAAGGTCGCCCTTATAGCCGATGCCCCATTCGCGGTCTACCGCGACGACGAGTTTCATTTTAGCGCACCTCCGTTTTATATGGCGACGGGGAATTTGCCGATGCCTTCGCCGTGGACGTAATTTTCGACGGTGAAGCTTTCGGGCGTGAATTTATAGAAATCGGTGATTGACGGGTCGAGGGTAACCTTAGGCGCTTTGAAGCTTTCGCGCTTTATAAGTTCTTCGACTATCGGGATATGTCTGTCGTAGATATGCGCGTCGGCGATAACGTGGACGAACTCGCCGGGCTTTAAGCCCGAAACCTGCGCGAACATAAGCGAAAGCGCGGCGTACTGGGCGACGTTCCATGCGTTCGCGGCGAGCATATCCTGGGAGCGCTGGTTAAGTATAGTGCAAAGCTTTCCGTCGACGACGTTGAAGGTCATACTGTAAGCACAGGGATAAAGCGCCATCTCATGCAGGTCGGCGAAATTATAGATATTCGTCATTATGCGGCGGGAGCAGGGGTTGTTTTTCAAATCGTAAAGAACGCGGTCGACCATATCGAACTCGCCTTCTTTATATTTATGCTTGACGGACATCTGGTAGCCGTACGCCTTCCCTATCGAGCCGTTTTCGTCAGCCCACGAATCCCAGATATGGCTGCCGAGGTCTTTTATGTTATTGGACTTTTTCTGCCATATCCATAAAATCTCGTCGACGCATTTTTTAAAGGCAATCGGGCGGAGGGTAAGGAGCGGGAATTCTTCGGAAAGGTCGTAGCGGTTGACGACGCAGAATTTCTTTTTCGTATAGGCGATCTCGCCGTCTTCCCAATGCGGACGGACGCGCTCGTCGCGTACCCAGCTTCCGTTTTCGAGGATATCTTTACAGGTTTCGATAAACGCTTTATCTGCAGAACTCATTGTTTGTCCCCCTTGAATACATTTTATTACATATATGATATCATTCCGCATTAAATTTGTCAAACAAAATTCGCGGTTGTGCACGGGGAACGGTTTTAGCACTCGTTTTGCTTTCGTGCTATAATTATATAAAAGAATGCTTAAATCAACCTTAAATTTAGCAAGCGGCTTTTTGTGAAGATAATCTTCGCGCCGTGTTTCGTGAATTATTTTAGCACTCTATTTGTGTTTATGCTAATTGTTTACAATTTATACGATATTTTTAGTAGATTTGTTCACAATTTGGCGGTATAATACGCGTGTCGGATGAAAAAAGACGACAAAACGTTAAGAAAGCAAGCAACCGACGTAAAAAAGCCGCGCGAAAGCGCAGCTCCACCATATCAACCCTACAGGAGGAATTCATTATGTTTTATCTCACCCCTTACGCAAGACACAATCACGTAAACGTTTTCGACCCTTTTAAGGAGTTCGAGGATTTAGAAAGAAGTCTGTTCGCCCCGCAGAGACACATCGCCGGTATCCGCACGGACGTAAGCGAAAACGAAAAGGAATATATCCTTGAAGCAGAATTACCCGGTTTTAACAAAGACGAAATCAACGTCGGCGTCGAAAACGACGTTCTTACCGTCAAAGCCGA
>JAZUJV010000285.1:0-2825 GCA_045642945.1 Eubacteriales bacterium
ACCTTCTACGGACGCGGTAAAACGAACTATATGCTCTTTGAATCTATCGTAACCAATACCGTTTACTACGGCGTTTTCTTCATCCTTTATATAACGAAAATATGGACCCCGACCCTTACGGGCATCGCGCTGATGTTCGGCGCCGGAAACGCTTTCGACGCCGTCGTTTCGTTGGCAGCTTACCGCTATTTCCTAAAGAAAAATAAAATCCTAATTACCGATATAGATTGATGCTGAGTTTTGCGCAAAAAAATAGCCGAATGGAAAACCCATCCGGCTATTTTGGTCTGAGTGACTGGACTTGAACCAGCGGCCTCTACCACCCCAAGGTAGCGCGCTACCAAACTGCGCCACACCCAGATACTATCTACCGACAGCAAACGAAATTATATCACAAAGGGTTGCGCTTGTCAATACTTTTTTCTATAAAAAAGTTGTAACTTTCGATAATTATAAACATCCTTTTCGTTGACTTTATGGTCATATAGATATATAATTGAATCGAAAAAAGTGAGGTGCGTTTATGGGAAAACTTGAAGCTTACGATAAAAATATGCTCCCCGTCGAAGTTAAAGGCGAAATGGCGTATTATAACCCGCTCCACGACGATACTTTCGTAAAAGAAGGCCTTCCGTGGATAAAACAAAACGGCAACTACAACCGTCTTCCGAACGATTCGAATAAAGTCGTTACCGACGGCGTCTATTGGCTTATGCGCCAGCCCTCCGGCGGTATGATAAGGTTTTCCACCGATTCCGCGAAAATTTCGATTCGAATAAAAAATCTCGGCGATTACGAGATGTGCCATATGCCCGCCTGCGGTCAGCAAGGCGCCGACCTTTATTTTAAACGCGACTGCGACGATTCCTATTGCTTCTACGGCGTAACGAAATTCGCCGCGCCCGCGACGGAATTTGAATGCGTCGTGTTCGAATCAGTTACAAAAGAGCATAAAGACATACTGATTCATCTCCCGCTCTACGAGGAACTCGGCGAGATACTTATCGGCGTTGACAAAGACGCTGTAATAAATCCCCCCTGCAAGCGCAAACGCGAAGGCAAACTCGTCGTTTACGGTACGTCCTCGACGCAGGGCGGCTGCGCTTCGCGTCCCGGAATGTCTTATCCTAACATCATAAGCCGCCGTCTCGATATGGAATTCGTCAACCTCGGATTCTCCGGCTCGGGACTCGGCGAGCCGTTTATGGCTGACTTTCTCGTCGATATCCCCGACGTAAAGCTTTTCCTGCTCGATTACGACGGAAACGGCGGCGGAACGGGACACCTCGAAAAATATATGGATGAATTCGTCGCCGGAATAAGAAAGGGCTATCCCGACGTCCCGATACTTATCGTTTCGAAGCATCCTTTCACCTGCGACCGCTTTATCCCGAGCCTCGTCGAGCTTCGCGAAAGACTCGTAAAATTCCAGAAAGACTTTGTCGAAAAGCGCAGCGCATACGATAAAAACATCTATTTCTACGACGGAAACAAAGTCTTCGGCGACACCGATATTTACGAAATGACCGTCGACGGCATCCATCCCACCGACCTCGGCTTCTATACGATAGCCAACGTGCTTACTCCCGTAATAAAAGAAATACTCGATAAAACCTATCCCGAGGAGGCAAACAAATGAGAATACTTTTCACCGGCGACAGCGTTACCGACGCTTCGCGTAAATACGACGACCTTTACGATCTCGGCTGCGGCTATCCTTTTTATACCGCCGAGCTATTAAAAGCAAAATTCCCCGATGATAACCTCGAATTCATCAACCGCGGCGTCAGCGGCAGAAGGACAAAAGACCTTATCGCGAATGTCGAAGAAGACGTCGTCGCCTTCGACCCCGATATTATAACCGTCCTTATCGGCGTCAACGACACATGGAGACGCTACGACAGTAACGACCCCACCTCCGTCGAGGATTTTACCAAAAACTACGCCGATTATCTTAAAGTATGTAAAACCAAAACCCACACAAAAATAATAATCATCGACGCTTTTCTTATCTACGGCATGGGCAGGGACAACTACCGCGAAGACCTCGACCCGAAGCTCGACGCTACGCGAATGCTCGCGATGAAATACGCCGACCATTATCTCCCGCTTGACGGACTTCTCGCCGCCGAGTCGCTCTTTACCGCTCCCGAAGAAATATCCGCCGACGGCGTCCATCCCGCCGAAGCGGGGAGAAGGATCATCGCCGGCTACCTCGAGCCGATGATATCCGACCTTATCCTAAAAATCAAAAAAGGCGAATAAGTTAAAATTTTCAAAAACTCCGCGATTTTTTCGCGGAGTTTTGTCGTTTTTCGGGTTGAAAAATTTTTCCCGATATGATATACTTTAATAAGAATAAAAACGGAGGTAATTATGAAAAAACTGCAGGAAAAAACGGTTGAATCCTTAAAATCAATATTGCCGATCTCCGTTATAGTTCTTATCTTAAGCGTTACCGTTGCCCCGATAGGCAACGGCATACTCACTCTTTTCCTTTTCGGAATGATTTTTCTGATATTCGGTATGGGACTTTTGACCCGCGACTCCGAGATGTCAATGCAGCCTCTCGGCGAGGGCATCGGCGTCCAGATAAGCAAAACGAAATTCCTTCCGTTCGCGCTCGTCCTTTGCTTCGTCCTCGGCGCGATAGTTACGATAGCCGAGCCCGATTTACAGGTGCTCGCCGAACAGATATCCTCTGTCCCGAGATGGACGCTTATCCTCTTCGTCGCCGCCGGCGTCGGCTTGTTTTTACTGCTCTCGCTATTACGCGTCGTGTTCAAAATTAAACTTTCCGTGCTTCTTCTTATATTCTATCCGAT
>JAZUJV010000286.1:0-6583 GCA_045642945.1 Eubacteriales bacterium
TTGAAAGAAAAAAACGCATAAATTGAAGAAAACGGGCACGAGTGCCCGTTTTCGATTTTATTGGATAATTGCTTTTTTGTACGAGCGCGGAAGCGCGAGCTTTAAAAGCTTTTTCGCCTGCCTTTTTTTCGAAAAAGGCAGGTCTGCGCCGCATCGCTTAGCCCGTCAATTAGTCAAGCACAATCTCTCTGTTCGCGTCGGAGGAATCGTACATCGCCTGCATCATTCTTGCGGTGATGATGGCTTTGTCGATATGGGACGGGAGTTTTTCGCCGGTCTTTATGCAGCGGACGAAGCTGTCGATCTCGTTCTGGAAATGAGCGTTGGGGGTGAATTTGGGTTTGAAGTTGACGAGGGTGCCGCAGGCGGTGGTGTAAACCGTGAAGTCGGAGCCGTATTGGAGGCGGGCACCGCCTTTGGTGCCGATGAAGTCGATATAGGTTTCGGAAACGCCGATGTTCTGTGCCCAAGCGCCGTTAAAGGTGATGGTCGGGCCTTCGGTGCGGACGAAGCCGGTAACGAAGTCGTCGACATCATAGGTGCCGTTAAGGTCTTTCGTCATCTCGGACCACATACTCTCGTATACGTAGTTGGGCATATCGACGCCGAGTTTGGAGAAGGCTTTGGCAGAAACGGTGAGGGGTTTGGGATCGTCCATGCAATACATAACGATATCGAGGTAATGAACGCCCCAGTCGATAAGAACGCCGCCGCCGGCGATCTCTTTGGTGGTGAAGGCGCCGCCGAGGCCGGGGATGGAACGGTGAGCACGGAAGCTGACGTAGATGTGGTAGATCTCGCCGAGCTCGCCGGACTGGATTATCTCGCGGAGTTTGTTGACGCCGGCATTGAAGCGGTTGACGACGCCGATGTTGAGAACTTTGCCGTATTTATGCTGTGCTTCCTGCATTTCGAGGGCTTCTTTTAAAGTCCTTGCGGCGGGTTTTTCGCAGAGAACGTTTTTGCCCGCTTTTAAGAAGTCGATGGTGATGATATTATGCATACGGTTGGGGGTGCAGACGGAAACGGCGTCGATCTCGGGGTCGCCGAGAATATCGTGATAATCAACGACGGCGGTGCCGCATTTATATTTCTCGACGGCGGCGTCGGCTCTTTCTTTGATTATATCGCAGAAATATTTGATCTCGACGTCGGGATTGTTCATATAAGACGGGATGTGGGCGCTGTTGGCGATAGTACCGCAGCCGATGACTGCAACTTTGATTTTCTCCATAATAAATTCCTCCGCATATATATTTTTTTATGCAACCGTATTTTACCACATCGCAGCGCGGTTTTCAACATCTTTTTGGCCGAAAAATCAAAAAAATGCTTGACATATCGCGAGCGCGGTTATATACTTTTATCATTAAAAGCGATGATGGGGACAAAGATATCGCGCACGGAGTTTAAGAGAGCCGCCGTTTGCTGTGAGGCGGTACCCGACGTGATTTTCGAACTCACCCCGGAGCCGACGCGCCGAAAGGAAACGATTAAGCGCGTTCGTCCGCCGCGCGTAAGACGGCAAGCGCTGACGGGCGTTTCGGAAATTATTTTTTTATTTATTCCTGCCCGTTTTTCAGGCAGATTTTTTATTTTAAAGACGGCCCAAAAATCGTCAAACAGACTTTCGGAAGGATATGACAGATGAAACTTGCTTTTTCGACACTTGCCTGCCCCGGTTACAGCTTCGCGGACATTTACGCCATGGCGAAGGACCTCGGGTTCGACGGAATTGAGGTGCGCGGGCTCGGCAGAGATATTTTCGACGCGGGGAGAAGTATGCCCTTTGCGAAGGAAAATTTGGAAAACACGGTGAAGACGCTTTCGAAGCTTTCGCTAAACATTTCCTGTCTTTCCTCCGGATGCTGCATAAAATATAAAGAAAATTTCGATAAAAACGTCGAAGAATTAAAAGAATATATCGACGCGGCGGGCGCGCTCGGCACGAAGTTCGTAAGGGTACTCGGCGACGATAATCCCGAGCCCGACGGGAGCTTTGTCGACGACGACGAGGTTTTAAGACAGATACTCGCCGTGGCGGAATACGCCGAGGGCAAGGATGTTAAGCTCCTTATAGAAACGAACGGCGTTTACAGCGACACGAAAAGGCTTAAAGAGTTGCTCGACAGAATCCCGAGCGACGCGGTCGGAGCTTTATGGGACATTCATCATCCCTACCGCTTTGGGAACGAAAACCCCGAAGAGACGGTCCAGAACCTCGGTATATATATTTCATACGTCCACGTAAAAGACAGCGTCTGTGAAGACGGAAAGATAATTTATAAGCTTATGGGCGAGGGCGATATGCCGATAGAGGATTGCGTCCACGCGCTCGGAAGCATAAACTACGAGGGATATTTATCGCTCGAATGGGTTAAGAGATGGGCTCCGTACCTTGAAGACGCGGGAATAGTTTTCCCGTCGTATATCGAATATATGAGCCGCTTTGTCGGAAGGGCGGCGGGCGGCGACACGCTTATACCCGACCTTCGCGGTCAGGGAAAATATATATGGCAGAAGAATATGCTTATCGACCTGACCTTCCCGCAGTTACTCGACAGAGTATGTGAAGCGTTCCCCGAGCAATACGCTTTTAAATTCACCGAATTCGACTATAACAGAACTTACGTCGAATTCCGCGAGGACGTGAGCAGATTCGCGAGGACGCTTATCGCGCTCGGAGTAAAAAGAGGAGATCACGTCGCGGTATGGTCGACGAATATGCCGCAATGGTATATCACCTTCTGGGCGACGGTGAGCATCGGCGCGGTGCTCGTTACCGTGAACACGGCTTATAAGATCTATGAGATAGAATATCTGCTTCGCCAGTCCGACACGCACACGCTCGTTATGTGCGACGGTTACAAGGACAGCGATTACAACGCGATAATCCACGAGCTTTGCCCCGAGCTTGAAAGCCACGACGGCAAAAAGCCGCTTTACGCGAAGAGACTTCCCTTTTTACGCAACGTGATAACCTTACAGAGCGAGCAGAGCGGATGTTTGACTTGGGAAGAAGCGCTTACGCTTGCGGACAACGTTCCCGCGGAAGAGGTTTACCGCAGAGCGGCGCTTATTAACAAGCACGACGTATGCAATATGCAATACACGTCGGGCACGACGGGATTCCCGAAGGGCGTTATGCTGACGCATTACAACGTCGTCAACAACGGCAAGAACATAGGCGACTGTATGGACCTTTCGAGCGCAGACAGGATGATGATTCAGGTGCCGATGTTCCATTGTTTCGGGATGGTGCTCGCGATGACGGCTTCGGTTACGCACGGAGTTACGATGTCGCCGCTGACGTATTTTTCGCCGAAGAGGGCGCTTGATTGCATAAATAAGCAGAAGATAACCTGTTTCCACGGAGTTCCGACGATGTTTATAGCTATGCTTGAAAACGAGAACTTCGACAAGACCGACTTTTCGCACATGAGAACCGGCATTATGGCGGGTTCGCCATGCCCGATAAAGGTTATGGAAGACGTTATCGAGAAGATGCACATGCCGGAGATCTGCATCACCTACGGGCAGACGGAGGCGTCGCCCGGTTGCACGATGAGCAAGACGACGGACAGCATCGAGGACCGCGTAAACACCGTAGGCGGCGCGATGTTCGGCGTTGAATGCAAGATAATCGACCCCGCGACGGGACTTGACGCGCCTATCGGCGTCGACGGAGAATTCGTCGCGAGAGGCTATAACATTATGAAGGGGTATTACAAGATGCCCCACGCCACGGCGGTTACGATAGACGAGGACGGCTGGCTTCACACGGGGGACCTCGCGAGGAAGCTCGAAAACGGCTATTACAAGATAACCGGCAGAATAAAGGACATGATAATCCGCGGAGGCGAGAATATTTATCCGAAGGAGATCGAGGACTTTATTTATACTCATCCGAAGGTAAAGGACGTTCAGGTCATCGGCGTTCCCGACGAGCAGTACGGCGAGGAAATCATGGCTTGCGTCATTCTTAAAGAAGGCGAAAACGCCACCGAAGACGAAATAAAACAATACGTAAAAGACCACATGGCGAAGCACAAGACACCGAAATACGTAAGCTTCGTAACCGAGTTCCCGATGAACGCGGCGGGCAAAATATTAAAATATAAAATGCGCGACATGGCGGTAGAGCAGCTTTCGCTTCAGAAGGCGGCGGGCATCGTTACGGCGTAAAGGAGTTTAATATGAACGGAAGAAACGTTTATTCGCAGATAAGCAAAAGCGGGTTTGACGCCGCTATATTCCTCGACGAGATAAGCCAGTATTATCTCACCGATTTTTACACGACGGACGGCGTAGTTATCGTCGACGCTAATGGCACGCACCTTATCACCGACACGAGATATATCGAAGCAGTCGAGCTTGACAAGCAGGCCGGAAAGCTTTCGGAAGACGTACTTCCCCGCCTTTTCGACAAGGGGTATTACGCCGACATCGCAAGCCATTTAAAGGGCATCGGCGCGAAAAAGGTATGTATCGACGCGGCGCACGTAAGCGTGCTTCAGCTCGAAAAGATGAAAGCCGAATGTGAAGGGATCGAGTTCGGAAATCTTACCGAGATATGCCTCGAATTCAGAAAAGTCAAGGCGGACGCCGAGATTTTCAAAATCAAAAAGGCGCAGGAAATCACCGACGCGGCGTTCGACCACATTCTCGGCTTTATCAACGAAAACCGCACCGAGCTTGAAGTAGCCGCCGAGCTTGAATATTTTATGAGAAGCAAGGGCGCTTCGGGCATGGCTTTCGACACGATAGCCGTTTCGGGCAAGAAATCCTCGATGCCGCACGGTGTTCCGGGCGACGTGAAATTGACGAAAAATTCCTTCTTTACGATGGATTACGGCGCTAAATACGCAGGATATTGCTCGGATATGACGAGGACTGTTGTTCTCGGCAAAGCGGACGACGAGATGAAGAAGATTTACGGCATAGTTCTCGACGCGCAGAACGCCGTTATCGACACTTTAAAAGCGGGCGTTTCGGGCTTTGACGCCGACAAGGCGGCGAGAGACGTTATTGAAAACGCGGGCTACGGCAAATATTTCGGCCACTCGCTCGGCCATTCGCTCGGGCTTGAGATCCACGAAGAACCGAGATGTTCGCAGAAGAGCAAGGATATTCTCGTTCCCGGGCACATCGTTACCGACGAGCCGGGCATATATCTCCCCGGAAAATACGGCGTGAGAATAGAAAATATGCTTCTCGTTACCGAAAACGGATGCGAAAACCTTACGGCAAGCAGAAGAGAGCTTATCGAGTTATAAAAAACACTTGACAAAAAGAGCTTACTATTATAAAATATAGGGTAGAATAAAATATAAACGTATAAACGTTTTTTCAGGAGGAACACCCATGATTTCAGCAGGCGATTTTAAAAACGGCCTTACATTTGTAAACGAAGGACAGCTTATGCAGGTTATCGAATTCCAGCACGTTAAACCCGGCAAGGGCGCTGCTTTCGTAAGAACCAAGATGAAGAACATCATTACCGGTGCGGTCATCGAAACCTCTTTCAACCCCACCGCTAAATTCCCCGCCGCCACCATCGAAAGAAAAGATATGGAATACAGCTATAACGACGGCGACCTTTATTACTTTATGGACCCCGAGACCTACGACCAGATCCCGCTTAACTCCGACAAGCTTCCCGAAAGCTTCAAGTTCGTTAAAGAAGGCATGGTCTGCAAGCTTATGTCCCACGAAGGAAACGTTTTCTCGGTTGAACCCCCGATTTTCGTAGAACTCGAAGTTACCGCTACCGAGCCGGGCGTTAAGGGCAACACCGCTACCAACGTTACCAAACCCGCTACCGTTGAGACCGGCGCGGAAGTTAAAGTTCCGATATTCATAAACGAAGGCGACGTTATCAAGATAGATACCCGCACCTGCGAATATCTCGAACGCGTTTAATACATAGAAGCTACCCGCCACTAGAAAAACAGTGCAGAATGGACGAAAATCAAGCGTCGGCGTACACCTGTACGGCAGTCGAAGGTTTTCGTTCATAGCACAAACCCGATTTTGTGCGGTCTGCGCCATTTTAAAAGTGGCTTACATAACATTAAAAGGAGAAACTGATATGAACGTATCTGAAAAAGCCGCATATATCAAAGGTCTTATCGAAGGCATGAAGATCAACACCGCCGAAGGCGAAGGCAAAGTTCTTGCCGCCATGGCTGATCTTCTCGAAGATATTTCGCTTTCCATTCTCGACATCGAAGACGAGACCGCAACGCTTCAGGATTACGTCGAAGAGCTCGACGAGGACCTCGGCGCAGTAGAAGAAGACCTCTACTGCGACGACGATTGCGACTGCGACTGCTGCGATGACGACTGTGATTGCTGCGACGACGATTGCGACTGCTGCGACGACGACGATTGCTGCGAATGCATCGAGCTTGAATGCCCCGCTTGCGGCGAGCCCGTTTACATCGACGAATGCGACATCGACGACATCGACGAGCTTGAATGCCCGAGCTGCGGCAAGGTTCTTCAGGTCGTTGAGCTTGACGACGACGCCGAAGGCGAATGCGACTGCGGCTGCTGCGACAAAGAAGACAAATAAGGCTTT